>CAYPNL010000070.1:0-6299 GCA_964412045.1 uncultured Desulfobacteraceae bacterium | reverse complement strand
CCTCCTCTCCTCCTCCTTTTCCCTATCCGTGACTTCAACGAGTGAATTGTTTTCCTCTACCGCTGCTAATGGCTCCATAAAGCAGGTGGATTGACTGCTTGAGTATCCATGAACAATGCCCTTGAGGCTATTTTTTCTCCCAGCGCTGATCGAGATCACATACCGTCCATCCCTTATGGACATGATGTTGTCTTGTTCGAAATCAGGGCCTTGCAAGATCCCCTCAAGCTTCTTCTCGATAATCCTTCGAAGCGCAATCCTTCTGGATCTCAGGGAAGCAAGCTGCGGGCTCGCAGAATCCGATACCTCTCCCTCTTGGGTGATTGAGGTTTCAATCTTCTCAATCAGCCCATCACACGCCGGAATGCTATCGGTTATGAGAGTCAAAGAGGGGGTTAATTCCTTTGATCCGCGTATCCAATGTGCAACCTGATGAGCTATCTTCAGGTGTTTGAGGATTGCAAGAAGCTCTTTTGGTTCGAGAAAGGCCCCTTTTTTCGAGGCCTTTCGCAAAAGGGGTCTCATATCAACAAGGCCTGAAAGGGGCGCACGGCCCTTGACGAACAGCAACTCCTTCATCTCCGAGACGAGCCGCTGCTCGGCAGTAATCGAGTCCAGATCCTTGAGAGGTTTACGTGATAGACAATCCGAACGTCCTAAGGAAGAGGCGGCGTACCCTGACAAGATCTCGAGCAATCGATAATATTCGAGTACCCTCAATGAATGTTCCATCATGCGGGTTTTAAAAGCCTTCGGCTAAAAAAAATGAAACCCTATCTCTTTAACCTAATAACTCTCGAGCCAACCTGTTGACCTCACGCCCATCGGCCATGCCTGCGAACTTCGCCATAGCCGTCTTCATGACCTTTCCGAGATCTTTGGGGCTGTTGGCCGAAAGTTCCTGGATTACCTGGGTTAATCCCTTTTTTATCTCCTCCTCGGATAACTGGGGAGGTACGTAGCCGGATAGGATGGTGAGCTCAGCCTCCTCTTTTTTCGCCAGATCCTGACGGGAACCCTCAGTGAACTTCTCTATCGCCTCCTCACGTTTCTTGACCTCCGATCGAAGTACCCCATGGATCTGCTCATCGGTGAGATCCTTACTACGTAGTTCGACCTGCTTGTTTTGTATTGCAGCCTTTACACCTCTCAAAACCAAGAGCACTTCCCTATCCTGCTCTTTCATTGCCTTTGTAAGGTCGGAGATGATAGTATCATACAGCGTCATGAATCCTTCCTTCATTTACATAAAATATCATTGCTGTCCAAAATAAATCAAAAAAGGCCTTTGTGAAACGGTAACCACGTGATTTTACGTACTGCTAGGAGAACGTTGAAAACGAGGTTCCTCTTTACTATACCCCCCTTTTTTTTAAAGGGGGGTATGGGGGGATTTATACGGACTCTTGTTAAAAAATCCCCCTCAATCCCCCTTTCCAAAGGGGGATTTTTTCAATGCATGTTTTTTAGGCAAAAAATGCTGTCCAAATAATAATTCGATTTTGGACAAGAGTGATAAAATATAATTGTAAGGTCTTCATAACAAATGTCAATTTTAATTACGAAAAAAGTTTCCCTTTTTCACTGTCCAAAAGCGTTTGATCACCCCTGTTCTTGGGCGAGTCCTTCCATGCGAGAGCTCGTTTCCTAACCTTCAGTCCCTGATTCCTGCTCTCAACAGGCATCTTAAATCCTCGCTCGTCATTCGTGATGAAGCGCGGCAATGGGATCCATCCTTGCTGCCTTATACGCAGGGTAAAGACCGAAGAATATTCCCACAATTATGGACATGCCTAATGGGAGCATGATAGACCAGAGCGTGACTGCTGTTTGCCATCCCGCCAGGGTAGTAATCAGCCAAACGCCGCCGATTCCGATAGCAACCCCAAAAATCCCTCCTGAAAAGGTCAACAGCACGGATTCTACGAGGAATTGTACGGTAATGTGTTTCCGGGTGGCTCCAACCGCTCTCCTAATGCCGATTTCTCTCGTTCGCTCGGACACCGTTGCGAGCATGATGTTCATGATTCCAATGCCTCCTACCAGAAGGGAGATCAAGGCAATACTTCCCAGAACGATGTTGAAGGTCCGCTGAGTCCTTTGTGACTGATGGAGGAGCTCTAACGGGATAACCATCTGGTAGTCCTCTGCGCCGCCGTGGGCAAGCTCCATAATCCTCCCGACCAGGCGAGCGATGTGCAGTACCTGATCCGTTCTTCGGGCCTGTATAACGATTTCCGTCAATTTGTCCTTTGGTTGGCCCATGAAATATCTGGCCTGATCAAGCATTCCTTCGGTTCCTAAGGGGATAAAAACCATGTCGTTATAGTTCCTGATCGATACCGCAGATGTCGTATCGGCCGTTACCTGATATCTCTTCAAGGCTCCCACGACCTTGAATAGGTGCCCTTCAATCCTAAGGTAGCCTCCAGGCTTTCCATGGGGGCCAAGGCTCTCCGATACGCCGTCACCCAGGACGCAAACAAGGTTTTTTTGCTCGACATCAAGCTCCGTGACAAATCTCCCCTGAGAAAGAAAAAGATTGTGGACATCGGCATAATTCGATGAGCATGCCACAATTTGAGGGGAAAGGTCTCTGATCATTCCGATCATGGATGCGGTCAACTCCTTGAGACACGCTACATCCTTTACGCCGGGACATCCTCTCATAATCCGAGATCTGTCATGAAGACTGAGCCCTTGCGATAATTTTTCCCGTGCTGTTGCCTGCTGTGCTTCGGTCAACAGGATTTCCTTAAGATAAATATTCCTCGTTCCTAATCGCTCAATCTGTCGTAAAGATTCTCGTTTTGCGCCCTCTCCGATGGATACCATAGCAAGAACCGCCATAACGCCGCAAATCACTCCCAGGATGCTGAGGATTGCCCGCAGCTTATGCTCCAATAAAGAGCGAATACCTATACTAATGATTCTCAGCGTTTTATGCACTGCTCGGCCTCAAAAGCTTTGCATAACCCCTTTCTTTATAAAGACGATGGGCTTTTTGTGGATGACAACAATTGATGGTTTCGCAAAAAGTCGTCACCCCGTTGAAAAACGGGGTCCAGCTTTCTTGTAACTCTTTGAAAATACTGGATTCCTCCCGGACCCTGGATCAAAGCCTGCCCTGGACTTGATCCAGGGTCCAGGGCAGGCTTTGATCCGGGATCTGCCGGAATGACAAAAAAGGCAGATTTCAGACTTTTTACGAGTTCATTAAGATCAAATAAATTTCCCATCCTTGAGAACCAGCACCCTTTCAGCATAGGATGCCACTTCTCGATCATGCGTGACCATGACGATCGTAGAGCCGCTCTCATGAAGCCTCTGAAAAAGAGCGAGGATTTCCAGACTCGTGTTTGAATCGAGATTCCCAGTCGGTTCATCTGCCAAAATAAGGTTGGGCTCAATAGCCAGAGCCCTGGCAATCGCTACTCTCTGCATCTCGCCTCCTGATAGTTCCGTGGGCCTGTGCGCAATCCTGTCTGACAAACCAACCCTCTGTACGGCGCTCATAACGCGTTCCTTTGCTGCTTGATCATCTAAGGCGGAATAGAGAAAGGGCAACCCGACATTCTCAACGAGGCTCAGGTGAGGAAGAAGGTTAAAGGTCTGAAAGACGAAGCCTATCTGATTTGCACGGAGGTGGGAAAGCTCTTTATCCGAGGCTTGCGAAACATCCCTGCCCTCCAATAAATAGGTGCCGGAGGTCGGCCGATCAAGACATCCCAGGATATACAGGAGCGTTGATTTGCCGGAGCCTGAAGGGCCCATAATGGCGACAAACTCGCCTCTGTCTATGTACGTGTCGATTCCTTTCAGGACATGAATAGTTGCTGAGCCGATAGAAAATTTCTTGTGAATCCCGGCTGCCTCGATAAGATATGCCATACCTTGGACGGCTTTACCCTGATTTCCCTTAATCCGCTGCCGTCTCTTTCAGTGACGGCCGAACGAGACTGACCTGATCCCCTCTGTGTAAGCCGGACAGGATTTCAGCCATATCCTCATTCTGTCTGCCGACTGTAACCTCAACCTTTGTAAACCCCCGGCCTTTATACACAAAACAATAGTTACGGTTCCCCTCACAAAAAACCCCCTGAACCGGAATAGCGAGGGCATCCTTTATATTGCTGCCTTGTATCGATATCCGTGCAGTCATGCCCGGCCTCAGTTTGCTCTTATCCCCCTTCAGGGAAACGACCAATTGAAAATATTTCTCGCCCTTACCTCCTTCGGATCCTTGCGTGGCCAGGCTGCCGATTGATGCCACCTCACCCTCGAAAAAGATATCCGGATAGGCGTCTATGTTGACAACAGCCCTCTGGCCGAAACTGATCTTGTGGAGATCCACCTCTCTAACCTGTGTCTTGGCTATCATCGACGATATATCAGGAAGATACAGCAATGGTTGATTCTGCCAGACCGCATCGCCTACTCTCGGTTTCCTCTTTGTATTATCGCGAAACGACTCATGCAATACTGCTATGCCGGAAAAAGGGGCGCGAATAACCGTTTTTCGTAATTCATCCTGAGCCTGCGTAAGGATGCTCTTGGTATTTTCATACTCTCTCTCGGCCTTCTGTAAGGTAGCCACAGCCTTTGCAACCTGAAATATGCCTTGCTTTTTGGTCTGCTCAAACAACATCTCATGCTGCTGCAAATTTGCTTTCGCTGTTTCTATCAAAGAGGGCAGCACATAATCCCTGTAATTAATGTATTTCTCTCGTGCCACATTATAGGCGTTTCCTGCGCTAACCGCCTTCTCTTTGGCCAATGCTGTTTCCGTAGGATTGCTGTATCCCTTCTTGCTGAGATCCTCAAGGTCTCTTGCGTAAGAAAGAAGCCTGATATATTCCTCTTTTGCACCTTCCTCCTCGCCCTTGAACTGCGCCAATTGCAAGGGGCCCTCCCCTTTGGCCAGTTTTTCAAGTTCCAGTCGCGCTACCCTTAGATTAAATTCGGCCGTCTTGATCTGTCTCTCCGACTGAGTCCTTTCCCATTCAACTGCCTGTTTTTCAGCGTCGATGGCTGCCTCCCTGGATCGCAGCTCCCCTGTTAAGCGGAGTATTTCCTCTTCAAAGGGGGTGGGATCAAGCCTGATCAAGATATCCCCTTTCTCGGCCTTTACCCCGTCATCGACGATAAAGATGATCTTGCCCTTATCGCCCTTTATAGCGGAGGAGACTATGTGGGACCTTGCTGCATCAAGGGTTCCAACGGTATTCACATTGATCTGAAAGTCTCGAGGGGAAACTGTGGCCACGAGAGGACTGGGCTCTTCCGGGTCGGATTTAGAGAAGACCATCAGAAAAAACGCCAGAAATAAGATCAAGGCGCCGACAAGAGAATAGTTCCGTATGTGTCTAAAATCCAGCAAGCCTGTTGTTTCTCTCAATGAGGGTTCCAAGCACCGCGCGGAGCGAATAGATCCCTGTCAGGTAATCTATCCGTGCAGAAAGGATATCAACTCGCGCCTGAAGAAGTTCCTGTTCAGCCTCAATGAGGTCGAAATTGTCGGCCATGCCGTACGAGAACTTGATCTTTGCCAATGACAACTTTCCTTCGGCCTGCGTTACCTTATCACGTATGATCGTTATCCGCTTTTCAGCCGCATCTAATGCTATGAGTTGGGTACGAACCTGCCTGTTGATCTCGTCCCTTCTGGCCGCTCGGTTGAGACGAACCGTCTCAATATTGATCAAGCTCTGCCGGTAGGCGGCTTTCTCTGAACTGCGGGCCACATCCGTGCTGCTTACAAGCTGTATTCCCCATCTGGCCTCATCAAGGCTGGTGCTTTTAGAAAAATCATCGGAGAATCCAAACCGATTATAGTTCAGCACCACATTCAGCTTGGGAAGGATATTGTGCTTTGCTATTCTCGAGTTTCTCCGGGCCTCTCGCATGTCATCCTGCGCCTGCTCCAGTTCAACCCGATTTTTCATGGCCATCTCCACACCGTCTCCAGGGTCTAATCGGATAGGCGTGTATTCAAGGGGGGCTGAAAGATCTACCTCGGATTCCAAAGGAATTGCTAATATGATCTTGAGCTGGTCTCTGGCATCCCTAAGATCCTGCCCGGACAAAGATAGCCTATCCTGGACATCCTTAAGGCGAATCTCAGCCCGGTACACATCCATGGGTGTGGCAAGGCCTATCTTTTCCTTGATCCTTGCCGCATGAGCGTGTTCCAACAGCCGTGATGCCAGAGATTCGTTGAGCTCGACCAGTTCCCTCTGCTTGATCACCCGGTACACGGCTGAAACGGTTTCGAGCACCGTATTCACCATGGTTTGGTA
>CAYPNL010000069.1:0-3394 GCA_964412045.1 uncultured Desulfobacteraceae bacterium | reverse complement strand
ATAACCCATGAAGACGAGGATAGTTCATTCAGGGCATGCTTAATCTCATCTACCGAGGGATAATCTAATTCACCGGAGATAACCCCAACCGGATAGATGGGACGGCTATTCGTTATTACCATAACCTGAGGGTTGCCATAGGTCTTTAAAACCCGTATCGCCTCGATAGGCTCAAGGGAAACGACCATATCGGCCCTGCCCTGTGGAATCTGGGGACTCCATGCGGAGGAAGCTGAAACCCTGATATGGCTCATCACGGATCCTCCCCTTTGAGATGCACCGAAGGTCTCACCTATGGTGACATAGTAACCTTTGCGAACCAGCATATTGGACAACACCCTGGATGCCATAACATTTCCCTGGCCGCCTACCCCGGTGATAATAAGATTATAGGGGTCTTTGGATAATGGAGGTCCTCCCATATCTCACGCCACCTCCTTCCGTTCTATCGCACCTGCCGGGCAAATAGAGGCGCAGACCCCACAGCCCACACACAGCACTTCATCGATCCTGGCCTTTTTCTTCTCCTTATCCCAGACAAGGCCGGGGCATTGAAATATGCGCGTACACAGGCGATTGCAGCCGCACTCCTCCCCCAGGCAAAGGTCTTCGTTTACCTCCATCTCGTAGTGCCTTGCATGCCTCTTTGTCGGGCTCAAGGCGCACTCCTGTTGAAGGATCAAGACCTTGACTCCCTCATCGCTGTCAATCAATCGGTTCAATGTCTCTCGGGTTTCCTCCAGATCAAAGGGGTCTCTGATTTCCACCTTTGCTCCCATGGCTTGACACACCTTGGCAATGTCGACCTTTGGGACCACATCGCCCATGGCATTAACGGAAAGTCCAGGATGGGGCTGAAATCCGGTCATTGCCGTACCGCTGTTATCCAATATAATAAGGGTGATGTTTGCCTGATGATGCACTGCATTGACCAGGGCCGGCATGGCAGCATGGAAGAAGGTAGAATCACCGCAGACAGCCACTACCGGTTGTTCCATATCAAACCGGCCTAGTTTTCCAAATCCACTGGCAAGCCCTACCCCTGATCCCATAGCGTGAAGTGTCTTGGTGGTATTGAAGCCGCAAGGGAATCGGCCCATGGCGTAGCAGCCGATATCTCCGCAGGTAAAGCCCTTGCGGTTGTCC
The DNA here is from genome assembly GCA_964412045.1 of uncultured Desulfobacteraceae bacterium. Taxonomy (GTDB): domain Bacteria; phylum Desulfobacterota; class DSM-4660; order Desulfatiglandales; family B25-G16; genus B25-G16. The sequence goes on along the minus strand of CAYPNL010000069.1, from coordinate 2,248 downwards.
AGTTGAAGGGCATTATGGATGCTCCAAAAAGATGCCCGGTGAGGGCAGCCGGGGCAGAAGGTTCGTCCCCTGTCAGGGACTTCCACAAAGGAGGGCAGGTGAACTCTTTTCTCATACTCCGGGTCCATGCCATGGTAATCGATCTGCAGAATGGCACCCAGGGCAGATGCCACCACATCGGGGTTCAGCTCTCCGGTGGTTGGTATGGCCCCCTCCTTTTTCCCATAGAAGGTCTTCACCCCCACTTCCCCGGCGCGTTCAGCGGCCAGGGTCTTGACATTGTTCTCTAGAAAGGGCAGGACCTCTTCAACGATCATAATCTTATCTGTCATTGATAGATAGGTTACGAGTAATCGGGGAGGCAAAGGCCAGGTGGTACCCAGTTTCAAGAGCCCTACCCTGTCTTGGGCCCTGAGCAGGTTTATGGCTTCCCGTGCATAAAGGTTTCCGGCACTGCTGGTGATGATCAAGACCTCCGGTTCCTCCGGTCCGTGATAGGTATTAAAGGGGCTCTGTTCGAAGAGCTTCGTGGCCATTTTGAGCCTCTCCTGCTGCAGTCTATGCTTCTCGTTTACCGGTACACTTTCCGCCGGGCCCTCATCTGGATTCAAGGCAGATCCCTCATATCGAAACTGGGCATGGGCCTCTGTTTCCGGAAGTGCACCAAGCCTGACGGTGCCGCTTGCATGTGACACCCGGGTGACGCTCCGCACCATGACCACGCCCTTTATCTTCTCCGAGAGTTCAAAGGCCCATTTGGTCATATCCTTTACCTCCTGAAAATCCCCCGGCTCGAGAAGGGGAATCTCGAACATCTGGGCGTAGTGGCGGGAAGGACCTTCGTTGGAACTGGACAATGCCCCCGGGTCATCACAGCTCACCAGTACCATTCCCCCTCTGGTTCCGCAGAGTCCCAGATGCAGCAGGAAATCGGATGCCACATTGACGCCCACTTGCTTCATGGCACACAGCGACCTGAGCTGTGAAAAAGAGGCTGCCGCAGCGACCTCCAGGGCCACTTTCTCGTTAGTAGACCATTCCACGTACAGGTTTCTTTCCTCAGCTGCCGTAGCAAGGCTCTCGATGATCTCCGAAGAAGGGGTGCCTGGGTATCCGCTGGCCACATGCACACCTGCCTCCAGCGCGCCCCGGGCGATCGCCTCGTTTCCCATGAGCAGTTGTTTTGCTCCTTCTTGGTTATCCGTTAGATACGACATAGTGACCTCCACACATCTCAGGCGGTAATCCTCTCCAGGGTATCAGCACGTAATCTCACATAGTAAATGCCATGTTCTTCAAAGGTATTTACCATGTTCTGTTGCCTTGCCTTGACAAAGGCCCTCCTTTTCTTGTTGCCTGCAGCCCATTGCAGGTGTTCGAGGTTTTCCTTCGGTATTTCAGAGACATGGAGATAGCCCTCTTTTTGTGCCTCCTCGATTATTCGTTGCCCCTTCTCCGTCCTGATTATGAGGGTATTCATGTCGGGGTGCCCTTCCAATACCCCTACTGAGATGTCGGAGAATTCCGCTGTCATATCAAAACAATAGGAACAGCCCTCTGGGACCAACGGTCGCAGCTCGTCCAAGGGGATCTCCATAGTATCACCATTTTCCAGATATATCTCCATCTTCTCAGCAGGAGGGGGCGGTATATCCATCTTTTGTATCCTTGTTATATCGAGCCGTTTGGAGATAAATCGCTCAAAGGCTCTAAAATCAAGGGCCCATGTACAGAACAATCCAACCACCAGACCGGTAGGATCAACGAAACCCTCCTCCTCTAACGGATTAGAGCGCATGAGGGCTGTGGCCAGGGCCTGACAAGGTGTGGCTACCATTCCTATCTGCCTGAATCCGTCTCGTATTGCCCGATTCAGGGCAGCGAGTGTGGGTGCAGCAGTATACTTGGAAGAGGCGCAAGAAAACACCTCTTCCGGGTTGGTAATAAAACGGGGCTCCGGCAGCAGGCCGTTTCGATCCGTAAGCACCGCCCCATCTAGATATCCTTTTTTCAGGGCAAAGTGGATGATTGCGGATACGGTTCCTCCTGCCTGAAACCCGGCTCGTTCGATCTTTTCTCCGGCCCGGGATATCATGATAGTTCGATACGATCCGAGAGGATCTTCATGGTATTGTCTTCCGAAGAATTTCTTCGATAAATAATCCATGTCCACCGCAACCTTGGGGCAATATGCAAAACACCGTCCTTGGGAAAGGTTGCAGGGGAAAAGTATGGCAGTCCGTCCCTT
>CAYPNL010000068.1:0-7657 GCA_964412045.1 uncultured Desulfobacteraceae bacterium | reverse complement strand
TTCCGATACACTGACCCCCGACCCCCGACCCCTGATCCCTTTCCCCCTTCACCGTTTCAACTTTACCTCAAACTGAACTCGTTTTTCTGATCTGTCAAGGTTTGCAGAGCTAATGGTCACTTCATTGAAATACGGTGAGGGCTCAAGCCCTTTCTTGATGCTATCCACTGTGTTAAATGTATCGGTCTCTCCCTTGATCTGCACCGTTTCTGGATCAACCACCATGCTCAGCACCTTCACATCTAAAGACCCGGGGATCCTGATGGATATATCCCGTATCAGATCAAGGACCTTCTCTTCCCTTCCGATTCCGGGGAGTGATAGATCAGAAGACTGAATCTCTTGTATCTTTGCTTTCATCTGTTGAACCGGATCGACGATCCTCGTGACCCCGGGCAGCGTCTGCCTGAAGATCTCGGAGATCTGATTATCAAGGATTACGTATCTTTTCTTAAGAAAATAATACTCTATGCCTAGATCAGCAAGCAACAGAGATACGATTATCCCTGAGAAGAGAGCGGCATTCCGCATGAGCTTCCTGAGTCCTACATAGCGCTTCTGTACCTCGAATTCATCCCTCCTAAAATTGAAACCCATGCCCTGCTTGCTGTCACGAAGCGCAAGCGCAAGGGCATTGTCCATAATGGCGGGATCCCATGCCCCGGCTATATCTTCGTCCATGGCCACATGGGCATCCCTTGCCAGATGTATCCTCTCAACCGGCGCACGGAGCGCTTTCTCTAAGATCGATTCCGTCCCAGGGAACAGGCTTCCCTGGCCGGTGATAAATACTCTCTCCAGCTCAGCCTTTCCTTTCTCCAAACCCCCGAACGCATGGATTGTATGCTGAATATCCTTGCACAATGAGGTGAAGAGGGATTCAATATTCTGATCTGTTTGGGTTTCCTCTCTGTGTTCGGCTTGTGGATCTGCTATCGTTTGAGTGATAAGGCTGCCGGAAAGGGGGAAAGACCTAATCAGAGTTATGTGTCTTTTGAGAAAAAGGACCATGGTGTTGGTCTTAGTCCCTAGCTCAAGCAACAGTCCTATGTCGGGCGTATCATCTTGGCTGAGCAGCCATAAGGCCATAGGCACACCCCTGATGTCCAGGAGGCCGGGATCAATGCCGTGACGCTGTAAGGGCTCAAGGTAATCTGATATGCGATCTCGCCGTATCGAGGCGGCGAGGATCTGGGTTTGATCCTGTTGATCCACTATGGTAAAATCAACGACCAGATCCTCGATTGGAAAGGGGACCATGGTCTCAACCTCAAAGACGATGGCTTGTCGAATCCTTTTTCTATCCCGGAAGGGCAGTGAGAAATTTCGGTAGGATACCTGCTCGGCTGGGATAGAGCAGATTTGGGTATCGGCTTTAAGATCCAGTTGCTCGCTCAGCGCTGCAAGCCCGTCTTCAAACCCCTGGTCTTCCTCGATCATCGCCCGCCCGCACCCGGTGATCGTGTAGCCTCTCAGCCCTCCTTGAACCAGGACAGCGGTAACTGAATCAGTATTGATGTCTATTCCCAGGATCTTTCCCGGCATGATCAGTATCTCTCAGGTTTGTTGGGTTTATTGGGTTTTCTCTTTTTGATCATTTCAGCATAAATGGAAAAGCAAGGCACATACATTTCACTGTCTTTTAACACAAGGTTACTATTTAGGTTAATAGGCTGAAGGCTGAAGGTTATTTAGTTTCCAGCGATCGAATCAAGGCATTAAGGACCTTCTCGGCTTCGGTGATCTTCGGTTCAACCAGGGATGAATCCGCCAAAAAACTGGCGGATGAATCCTGATCAGACAGGTAACCAAGGCGCTTTGCCAAGCTCAAATGCCCGAAGTTTTGTATGATCTCGCATACCTTATCCCTAAAAGCCTTACCGCCTTCAGTCTATCTACCTGAGTAATTACAACACAAGAAACACAAAGAACACTATAAACTCAAAAAACTAAGAAATTTTCCATGATAGGATCTTTAACTTTTGATCTTTTCTTTCCACAATGCCCGTGATCCGCTTACGCAGGGTGTCCTTGATTCCTTCCGAAACGATCTTAAAATGGGTGCTTGAGGTAGTAATCAAATCGCCTGCGATGGTGATATCCCCCATTCCCGAAACCTCTTTGTACCAATTTGGATTTGCGATGTCATTATCTTCGTCCATCCGGTACGCAACCATCTCTTCTGCCAGTTCCTCGTCTATCCGATCCGAAAGGGCCCGTAATACCAAGGGGTCTGCCGTATTGATATTGATCTTGCCTTCTCCATAGGTGCTCATATAGTGTGAGATACCGGGTGCTCCCTCAGTGCCGTAAAATAGCTCCCTGGTCATCCCTCTTACGAGGAGTAACTCCTCAGGGAATTCAAGGGGACCGTTCTTGCAGGGATAGGGATCTTCCAGCGTCAGGTAATAGGCGTCCTCAGCACCAAAGCGGGTCACCTCATTATCCTCATCAATCCAGTCCTTTATGGCATCAAGGAGGTTTTCCGCTTCATCCGCACCGAGCCCGAATTCGGGGAAACCCAAGAGCCTGAGCAGGATATTCCTCTGGGCATTGTTATAGTCTCCCTGCTCATTCACCAGGCGGTTGATCTGGATTTTCCCTGAAAGGTCCGTAACATCGATGAAAAAAGATCCGTCTTCGAACAGTGAAGCAGAGACCTCGGAATATCCCCTTATGTACGCCCAATCATCACGCAAGCTATCCACAGCTCCAGAGGAGCCATCTGCGTAAAGCAGCGCGAGAGCGCCCTGGAATCCTGAGCGTGCGATGCAGCCAAGCTTGATCCCGTCAGAGAGGTTTGCTGCTGCCTGCAGGTTAGAGCGCATTGAGGTATTGAACTGGAGGGTTAACGAGACAACAAGGCTTACGATTAAGATTGTAAGGATCAGGGCTATACCCCTGTTATCGAAAGGTGTCTGTATCATAGGTATGCCTGCTCCGTGGGTAGGGCTACACTGGTCATGAATTTGATCGGCAGTTCAGGATTTGAGGCATTTTCGAACTCAAGTGTAATGGAGACCGCATGTGGGATCTTGTTTGCTGTGCCCTCACTCGTAGAATCCCAACTGTTAAATGCCTCCCCGCCTTTTCCGTAATAGGTGAATGCAACCGAGACCAATCCCTCGCACAACACTAATCCGCCGGACTTTTCATCAAGGGGATAGGTTTCCTTAAAGAGAGGACTATCTGCCCTGTAAAGAATGAAACCCTCTCCATCGTTGTCTTCTTTGACGTAGTAGCCGATCTGTGTTGGTCCATAACCGGGGGCTTTTCCGCTAAAATCGATGTGAGCGCTCGATAGAAATCGAAGTGTGTCGGCGCGCCGCCCCACAATCTCCCGCTCTTCTCCAAGGAATTGAAAGAGGTTTTCCTCGCTCCCTTCTGAACCGGGTTGCAGGCTGCCCTCCTGGATATACAAAGATTCAAGGTCCTCAAGCATCCTCTCCATGGCGATCCTCGCCATCTGGTAGATCTCAGCCTGGGACTCCGTGTCGCCGATCACCGTGAATGTTCCGGTGTACGAGGCATAGATCGTGGTCAGCAGGGTGGCGAAGATCACGATCGCGATCAAGATTTCCAGAAGGGTAAAACCGGAATGCCCTTTGGAGGACTGGAGTATTGGAGTGTTGGAGAATTGGAGTGTTGGAGAACTGGAGTGTTGGAGTACTGGATGGTTGGGGAATTGTATTCTTGCATTACTCCATTTCTCCATTACTCCATTGCTCCACATGATACTATGACTATGAAAACACCCTATCACTGTAAGAACACCCATTTATCTTGTCCTGGGCGTGAAACGGTATAACCTCAGTCCGTATCGAAACTGATCCTTATCGCCCCAACGAACGGTTACATCCACTTGTTTGAGAAATTCAAGGCCCTCTGCTCCAATGAGCGGCATCTCGCTAATGGTCAACTCCCATTGGTATTCAGGGAAATCATCACCGAAATCTCCGGAGACAGAGCTCACGTCCAGGGAATCTTGCATCTCTACTTCAGCGATCTTTCTTTGGGCCAAGAGAGCGGCAGTGGTGTTGAATTTCGCATCATTTGCCAGCGACAGGCTTTGGGATTGCGACCCGAAGACCGCTACTAACACGATGGCAATAATGGTCAGGGCAATCATTACCTCGAGCAGGGTGAAACCCTGGTAACTCTTGGAGGATTGGAGCACTGGAGGATTGGAGCACTGGGGCAGGGCCTTCTTCGTGCATTCCTCCATTGCTCCATCACTCCATCACTCCATTCCTTACATGGTTTCGATATCCACATACGTATCGTAGCTCTTGATCGTTCCGAGAAAGGGACTCAATATCAGGGTAAACACCCTGCCATCCTCTGCGCCGAGATGGATTGCCGTGTATTCCACATACCCTTTCTTGGTGAACCTGATTGCTGCTTCACCATCTACCTGCTTTCCCCGTTCCTCTCCCCATACATCCGTAATCCGCACATCTTCGGGAAGCGTGAACGCCCTTTCCCTTGTCATGTTCCTTTCCTCTTGGCCCATGCCCGCATACTCTACCCATAGCTTGTTCGATTCAAGATCAAGAAAGAGAAAATAGGCTTTTTGTTCACGGACAGCGTCATCTCGTATCTCCTTTACAACACCGACCATGCGGCGGGTTACGGATTTAAGGTTATCGGTGATCAGGGAATACCGGAACCTCGGTACGCTGATTGCCAGCATCATCCCAACCAGCGCAATAACAACCGTCAGCTCTATGAGGGTATAGCCTTTTGTATTGTTTATTGGGTTCATTGTGTTTATCGGGTTTCGTGGATTCTTAAAGCTTGTTTACAAAAACTTCCGTTTGGGTAACACGTTGGCCTTTTGAAAACTAATCCCGGCCTTTGCTCGAGGCACAATAGGCGCTCTTGGTGAAACGCATGGGCATGGGGGTGTCTTTTCACTTACCATGCCCTAAATGTACTGCTTCGGCAGGCCCCACTACATCAGGGCACCGACCGCCATGGCATATCATAGTCAGATCCGCGTTGCGCGTGTGCCCTGATGTATCAGGGCACGCTGAGGCCCCCTGTTGAAGGGCATGGGAAGTGAAAAGACACCCCTATGCCCATTCACCAGGGAGTTTCAAAAGGCTAACGTGTTACCCGTTTGGATCATACATAAGCACGGATCCATACAGGGTAACTCGATAGGTATGGTAACACAACAAACTCAACAAACCCACAGAACACAAAAAACTTTTCCCGAGAGAAATAAACTATTCCAGCTCCCAGTTGTTAATATCCTGATCATCGCCTTCCCCTCCGGGCTGCCCGTCGGCGCCATAGGAGATGAGATCGAAGTCATGGTGAATTCCAGGGCAGAGGTACACGTATTCATTTCCCCATGGATCCGTGGGGACCTTGCCCTTTTCCAGGTATCCTCCCTCCCGCCAGTTCCTAGGAAGCCTGCCCGCTGTGGGAGGTTCCACGAGTGCCTGGAGACCTTGTTCGGTTGCTGGATAATAGCCGTTATCAAGTTTGTAAAGCTTCAGGGCGGTCTCCATGCTCTCTATTTGAACTCTGGCCTTCATGCGACGGGCTTCCTCCGGTCGACCCATTATCCTCGGCACGATGAGCCCTGCTAGAATGCCCAGGATGATAATCACCACCATGAGTTCGATCAGGGTAAAACCGGAATAAGATTTTGGACGGTCCGCCCAAAATTTTATAGATCGCGTCTTCACCGCTCTGAAGCTCAAAAGCATCTTTTCCATAGAAATCCCCTTTACTGATTTTTTAAGGTTGCCCATTCCTTCCTTTTTGCCGTGAAAATACACCCCCCTCACCCTTGCCCTCTCCCCCCGCAGGGTGGAGAGGGGAGTATTTTCATGTGCGGGGCGATAAAATTTCTCTGTCATGAGTGTATACGTGGCGAAGCCACGTTATATACTATAGCTTCTCGAAGAGAAGTTATAGTATCATCTGGTTCATTTCAAATATCGGCAGCAATACAGAGATAACCACAAAACCCACGATAAGGCCCATGACCAGGATCATAATGGGCTCGAGTATCGATGTTAATGCGATGATGTTCGATTCTACTTCTCTTTCATGGGTTTCTGCAATTTTATTGAGCATACCTTCCAACTCTCCGCTCTGTTCACCCACGGAGATCATCTGTATCAACATCGGGGGGAACCATCGGCTCTGAGAAAGGGTACTCGCAAGGCCACGCCCTGCATTGATATCATCGATAGCGTCCTCGATGACCTTTGCAATCTGAGAATTATCGATAATCTTTCCGACGATCTGAAGGGCAGATACGAGGGGAACTCCGCTTTGTAAAAGACTCCCCAAGGTTCCCCCAAATCGAGTGAGGTAGATCTTTTGAAGGAGAGGTCCAAGAATGGGAATTCCCAATTTCATCCTATCCCACATCTCCAGAAATCGAGGCCTTCTCTTGCCATATCGAACCAGTACAATAATCCCTACAAGGGCCGATCCGAGGAGCCACCAATAGGATTTGAGTATATGACTTATCTCTATGAGTATGACGGTCGGCAAGGGAAGGGTATGCCGCATCTCGAGGAATATACTCGTGATATTGGGGATGATAAAGGCAATCAGAAAAAAGAGTACACCGGTGCCGATCAAGGACATGAAGATTGGATACGCTAGAGCCGCCTTAAACCGGCTCCTCAAGGCTTGCTGCCGTTCACCGAATTCCGCCAGGTGCCTCAAGACCACATCCAGTGATCCTGAAGCCTCGCCTGCAAAGACCATGTTGCTATAGAAGTTTGAAAATACCTTGGGGTGTTGCGAGAGTGATGAGGCCAGGCTGTTGCCCTCGTTAACGGAATCCTTGATCTGGGCCATGACCTTTTTAAAGCCCGGATTGGTAAGCTGAGCTATGAGGGCCTCGAGTGATTTCACGAGAGGCAATCCCGCCCCCAGCAGGATGGACAACTGCCTGGTCATGGCGTAAATCTCTCCTAGTTTGATTCTCTTGAGAGATCGAAACGTGGACATCGCCGAAGAAGAGCGGTCTCTTGACCTGGAAAGCTCCTCTTTCACCTCGACCGGAAAAATCCCCATTCCTCTGAGCTTCTGGCGGGCTGTCACGGCACTATCCGCATCAAGGATGCCCTTCAAGGTCTTCCCCGCGGTATTCAGGCCTGTATATTCAAAAACCGGCATAGGAGCAGAGTTTCCCCTCAAACCAACCTATAACAAGTATAGTAAAATTTAACCCAAATTACTTTAGTCATGTGGCTTAGGGGGCAAGCGCTAACCTAAATCCCCCTTTTTCCCCCTTTTACAAAGGGGGAAAACTCACTTAACCACTTCAAGCATCTCCCCCCCTTTTTTTTGGAAAGGGAAAAGCTCACAGCATCACCTCACATATCTTCCCCCTTTTGCAAAGGGGGATCGAGGGGGATTTCCCTTTTTTCAAAGCGAGGTTATGAGCTGCAGTTCCACCTTTTTATAACAAACCATTAGTGACATGACCTTACGTCACCATGTATACCCCTTGTGAAAGGGAATTAATCTACAGATAAAGGGGAGGGGAAAGTTTGTATTTCCCACTCACTTTGACAAGCTCTATTATTATGCTCTCATTCCTTATTTTTTGTCAACCACGCGAAATCGTCAAGATATTCTAATATCTCGGTTTTACAGCGACTTTCGGTGTATTCACCTT
>CAYPNL010000067.1:0-2914 GCA_964412045.1 uncultured Desulfobacteraceae bacterium | reverse complement strand
CACGTTTTCCTATTGAGTAATCGGTCTTTCTTAGTCTATAAGACGAAAGAAAAGGAAATCTATTGTGCCAGGCTTCAAGCGTAACTACAAAAGAATTTTTCGTACCCAGAAAAGGATACAACCTCGTGACCATGAGGTTCCGAAGATCAAGCCAAGCATCGATCCCCGGCTGAGAAGCGTCTTCTCTAGGATAGGCGTACCCGAGAGGAGGGAGTTTACGCCGGATCCCTTTCAACTCAAAGCCCTCTCCGCAATCAAGAATAGCGATTGCCTGGTATCAGCGCCGACCGGCAGCGGCAAAACCTGGATTGCCGTGGAGGCGATCGAGCGGATTCATAAAGGAGGCGGAAGATCATGGTATGCCTCCCCCCTCAAGGCGCTCAGCAATTCAAAATACATAGAGTTTGGCGAGCGTTTCGGCAGAGAAAATGTAGGCATAGTTACCGGTGACAGGGTTGAGAATCCCGATGCTCCAATCACCGTGGGCACTACCGAGATCCTCAGAAACCAGCTTTACGATGCCATGTACAGGGGTGAGGACATGGCTTCGGACCTGGTGATCCTGGATGAGGCCCACTTCCTCGGGGACGAGGAACGGGGCGTGGTATGGGAGGAAATCATCATCTACCTCCCCGTGAGGATTCCTCTGCTCTTGCTCTCCGCTACCATAGGGAACTCCCGTCAGATTGCAGGGTGGATACGACACCTGAGGGGGAAACCATGCACGGTGATCGAGGAGCGAGGGAGACCGGTGCCCCTTTTCCCGCTCTTTTTCCATCCCACGGGAAGGCTCATTCCGCTGCTCGGCAAGAAAGGCCCGGATAAGAAGGTGCTGGACTACCTTCACAGCCCAAAAAGACCTTCCATTGCAAAGGCCCGGAGCCTTCCTCCATTCGGTGAGATACTCGGGGTCCTGAGGAGATATAATCTCCTTCCAGCCATATTCTTCCTGAAATCAAGGTCGGATTGCGACAATGCCCTTGATCTGTGTGCGAATGATGGGGATCGCCGCAGTCAACCAAGGCTCAACAGCAGGATTGATGAGCTTATACACCAATACCCTCGCCTTGAACGGCATGCCCAATTGCCGCATTTGAGGAATAGCGCGGTTGCCTCACACCACAGCGGCCAGCTCCCGCTATGGAAGATGGCGGTCGAGGATCTGATGGCCGGGGGTTTGCTCGATGCGGTGTTTGCTACCTCTACCGTTGCCGCTGGGATCAATGTTCCAGCGAGGAGCATCGTGTTCCTGAACTCGGACAGATACAACGGTAGCAAATTCGTTCCCCTGACAGCCACGGAGCTTCACCAGATGACAGGGAGGGCCGGCAGGAGAGGGATGGACAATATCGGCTTCGCCGTAGCGATCCCGGGCTCCTATATGGATGTTCGTCTGGTTGCAACACTCCTGGGATCTCAACCAGAGGATGTGATAAGCCAGATCAGGGTCGATTTTTCAATGGTGTTAAACCTGCTCTTGTCCCATGGCCTTGATCAGATACAGGATCTCCTCTTTCGATCCTTTGCCAGCTATCAGAACCAGGAAAACCTGGATAGAAATCTCGATGATAAGCTTTCAAAGGCAGGTAAGGCCTTAATGGAGCAACTTCCTCACTCGTTGTGCGGCTCCCCGGAATCCGTTCTGGCGCTCTCCCGCAAAATGGCTGTCATGAGAAAGGACTTGCAGGCGCTGACCGAGGAGGCCGAACGGGTGGAGAAAAATCAATCAAAGCTATCTAACCTCGTGCCGGGCAGGCTTTTTCTGGACACACGGTCTCGCGCTTACTGCGTCGTAAAGATCCATACGAGGATGGATACAACCGGCGTCCTCGCGTGCCGAATTACCTATAGAATCAGAAGAAAGAAACCGCCGAAGATGAGATTTTTCACCCCTGAAAAGGTCCTCGCCCTCCTGGATAAAATAGTCAACATCCCTTCATCAGAAGACCAGATGGCGATGCAGGCCTGCTTTTCTGAGGCGCTATCTGGTAAAATGCCCCCACCTCTTGAGGCCTTGCCCCTCGGAGAAGAAGGCGCTGAAAAAATAAGGCCTCTCAAGGATCGGACGCTCTTTCTTGAAGCAGAGCGCGATCGGATGATATGCAGCAGGTGCAGCCGCTTCAATCTCTGCCACGGCAGGGGAAACAAGCCGTTTCGAGCAGCCTTGCGGGATTTCTCCCGCCTGTGGGATGCTGCCAATGCAGTGAGAGAAGAGATCTGGGCCGATTTCATGCGGCACTTGAGCTTTCTCAAGCTCGAGGGCTACGTGAAAGCCGATACCACGCTCACCGGGGATGGAATATGGGCATCTCAACTCAGGCTCGATCAACCGCTCATGATCGCCGAGGCTTTGAGATTAGGCCTTTTTACTGGATCGGATCCGGCATTATTGGCAGCTCTTGTCGCTACGTTTGTGTATGATAAGGATATCGAAGTAGAATTCGACCACACCAAGGCGCCCAAGGAGCTCCTGGCTGTGTTCACCAAGATGAAACAAGGCCTTTTCCCTTTTATAGATAGAAAAATGATTCATGGATTTCCCGTGAAACCGATTCCGCTATGGGTCGCGGCCACGATCTATGCCTGGGCAAAAGGGCTCGACTGGGACCAGGTGTTGCAGATGGCAGGGATGAACGAGGGCCATCTGGCCATGCTCATCTCCAGAACCGCTGATAATTTGCGGCAGATCGCATCGCTCACAAGGGTGTATCCCGCTATTGCAAGGACAGCGAATGATGCCATAACAGCCATCATGAGGGAACCGGTTTTCTTTGACTAGATGCAATGAATATCTTAGATTCTTACTGGTTCGTTGTAAGAATTCATCTCTCACATTCGTACTGTCTTGAAACTTGAGATGGTCTTTGAACCGCAGAATGCTGAACAAGAAATGTCGAATTTCGAAGTTTTCCTA
>CAYPNL010000066.1:0-1871 GCA_964412045.1 uncultured Desulfobacteraceae bacterium | reverse complement strand
TTATCTTTACGAGAGATCTTGTTCTTGCCCTTGAAGAATCAGGCGCCCACATGATCGAATTAGGTGTCCCTTTCTCCGATCCCATAGCCGATGGACCGGTCATTCAAGCCTCATCACTCAGGGCCTTGCGGCAAGATATAGATCTGAATACGATCATTATTCTGGTTCATGAACTCAGGCAAAGGACTGATATCCCTGTTGTCTTGATGACCTATTTCAATCCGGTGTATCGAATGGGATTGGAAAAGCTGGCCAGCCAGGCATCCCTGGCAGGGGTCGACGGCCTTGTGATCCCGGATCTCCCCTTAGAGGAAGCCGCCGAATGGCGGGCGGCAGCCAGTGCGAATAATCTGGATACCATCTTTCTCGTAGCCCCCAATACTCCTCAAGCAAGGGCGAAATACATTGCCCGAAAAACAAGCGGTTTCCTCTATGCCGTGTCCGTTACCGGCGTCACGGGGAAAAGGAAGGAGATCCCCCAGGGATTGACCGACTATCTCACGATGCTCAGGAGCATTACCGACAAGCCGCTCATCGTAGGATTCGGGATCTCTTTGCCATCCCATGTGAGGGAGATTAGACCGCTGTGCGACGGGGTCATTATCGGCAGTGCGTTAATCGATCTCGTATCCCGCTCTAGTTATACGAAAGCCGGCATTGCCCGCATGAAATTGTTCATCAATGCTCTTGCCAAGGCCTTGAGCGAGGGCTTATCTTAACATGCAAGGAAAGCCTTACGGTCCGGGGGTTTTATTGAGGTACGATGTCGAAGAATATTGAAAACAACATGGCGGCTTACGTGAAAGATCGTTTCGGGATGGATCTGCACCAGTTCATAAAGTTCAAGGTGGAAGCGGAATCCCTCCATGACTATGAAATTGCAAAAATCATGAATCTGCAGCCGTCTTATATCGGTTGATTGAGGAGAAGCTTTGGGATCAAAAAGGCAGATGGATTTCAGAGGCGGTTTGAACGGAGGTACGGTCTTGGCGCAGTGGAGACATTCAAAAAGATAGCAGAGAATCCGGATAAATCTCTCTCCGATGCAGCACGGCATTTTGGCTTTTCCAGACAAAATGCCTGGCAAGTTTACAAAACGATTTACAAGCGGACTTACACGGAAGCGCGTGAGAGAAAGAGGCTGAAAAGAAGCAAGAGAGCTTAGTACTCGTAGACCCAGATCGGGGGAACAGTAACCTATGATGGAGAACGGCATCCTCAGGAGAAGATGACATGGGACAGACAAGACCGGAGACACTGGTTGAACCATGACCCCCTCAATGCAGGAAATTTAGAAGGTTTCTTTTAAACGATTAGCGGGATTGCCTTTCTTTGGCTGGGAGCTACGCAGGGCCGTAAATCCGGACGAGCCGCTCAAAGCCCGGATTGTCTCAATGAGAAAATTATTCTGCTCTTCAAAAGCGCTCTATAGCATCCTCCTATAGGCGTCGTGAGACAATAATCCAATTCTGAAGCCGATATGCGTTCACCTTGCCGGTGGATTATCATCCTTGATCTCCCGTATCTGGGCTAATAACAGCAGGAGGCAGAGGAGAAACGAGAGGGCATCGGCAACGGGAAATGACAGCCACACCCCATCCAGTTCAAAGAACCTCGGAAGTATCATGACAAGGGGCAGGAAAAACAGGATCTGCCGTGAGATGGCCGTCAAAAACGCGGGTAGGGCCTTTTCGATTGCCTGGAATACCACGGAACCGATTACCTGAAACCCGAGCAGGTAGGCCACAGAGAAGATCAGCCGTGCAGCGTGAGAGCCGACAGCGATGAGCGAACGTTCAGCGGTAAAGATGCGCATAATTGGAGTAGGAAAAAAGAAAAAGACCAGAAACGCCGTAACAGAAAATATCGTG
>CAYPNL010000065.1:0-3030 GCA_964412045.1 uncultured Desulfobacteraceae bacterium | reverse complement strand
GCACCTGGTCATTGTCTTCTAGGGTCTTTGTCCGTGTGCGCTCGTTTGAAGCGGCCTCCCGACTCGTCTTTATTGGGGTATGATGGGAAAAAAGACACCCCCATGCCTATGCACCAGGTAGTTTCAAAAGGCTAACGTGTTACGAAGATTGAAGATTGCCGTTGGGGGCAAAGGAGAGGTGCAATGATTGAAGACAGGAGAAAGGCCATGGAGGAGATCCTGAGGGCGGGTCTGGATGCTGTGGACCCTGAGCAGGCCGTCCAACGATACGTGAGGCGTGAGGGTGAGACCTTGATCGTGGGAGAGGACTCCTATAGCCTGGACCGATTCAGAAGGGTTATCCTTGCTGGGGCTGGAAAGGGCAGTGCTCCCATGGCCAAGGCCCTTGAGGATATCCTCGGGGATCGGCTGAGCGATGGGTTGATCATCGTGAAATATGGATATGGTATGCCGTTGAAGAAGACCTCTGTGGTAGAAGCAGGCCACCCAATTCCGGATGAGGCAGGCATGAAGGCGGCAGGGAAACTCTTGAGCCGGCTCAGGGAATGCACGGAGGAGGACCTGGTCATCTTCGCCTTTTCAGGAGGCGGAAGCGCGCTTCTGCCGGCCCCCATCCCTCCCTTTACCCTTGATGAAAAGCAAGCGTGCACCCGGCTTCTCCTGGAATGCGGTGCCACCATAGATGAGATCAATGCCATACGGAAACATTTCTCGCGCACCAAGGGAGGGCAACTGGTAAAAGAGGCGTATCCAGCCACAATGATATCGCTGCTGTTATCGGATGTGGTCGGCGATAGGCTGGATGTCATCGCCTCAGGTCCGACGGTTCCTGATGGAAGCACGTACGGAGATTGTCTGGGGATAGTCGAGAGGTACGATCTCGTTGATCGGCTCCCGAAGGGGGTGATGGAACATTTCAGGGCAGGGATAGCTGGTCTTGTGCCGGAGACTCCCAAGCAAGGGGATCCTGTCTTTTTACAGGTTCAAAACCTCGTCGTAGGGAATAACAGGGAATGCCTCTTGGCAGCGCAAGACAAGGCCGCTTCTCTGGGGTATCATGCCCTTGTATTATCCTCTCAAATCGAGGGTGAGGCCCGTGAGGTAGCCAGAGTGCTTGCGGCCATCGCAAAGGAGATCCACCAGGTGGGCGTTCCCATACCGCCCCCCGCCTGTGTTCTGGCCGGTGGGGAGACAACAGTAACCATCCATGGCAAGGGGAAAGGCGGGAGGAATCAGGAGCTGGCCCTGGCATTCGCCATGGCCATTGATGGGCGGGAGGAAATCTCTCTGTTCAGCGCCGGCACGGACGGAACCGATGGCCCCACGGATGCGGCAGGCGCCATGATCGACGGCGCGACGTGCAGGAGGGCGAGGGAAGCAGACCTTGATCCTCATGCATTCCTGTTGGCAAACGATTCATACTCATTTTTTGAATCCGTGGGTGATCTGATCAAAACAGGACCCACCCGCACCAATGTGATGGACATGATCTGCATGCTGGTAGAGGCTGGATAAGGTCCTAGTTTCTGCGCCCCTTAGACAGGTCGTTTCAAAAGGCTAACGTGTTACCCTTTTTGCTCTTTTTTTATCAGCCAGGGTAACCGCGCCCGAAAGGACGAACACAGCAGTACGCAGCCCCCACCCAGCTAAAGGGATACGGACCTTATAAGTTCTTCCCCACGTTTAGGAATAAGGTAATATCAGCGCCGGTATTTCCAGAGGAAAAGTCCTCTACTAAACCTCCTTGCAAAGAGAATCCGGTTTTTGTCAAATAGCTTACACCCAGCAGTAGATTAAAGATCCTTTTATCCAGAATTTCAAGGCCTGTATCCTCAAATGGCCTTCTTATGTAGTATAGCTGCATTAAGCCGGAGAAACGCTCACTCAGCTTATATTCCGCTCCCAGCATAACCTCCCAGAATGTCCTCAGTGAGACATCGACGTGTTCGAATGCTTGGCCTGGGAAGATAACGTCGGCATTCAAATAGGAGGTAACCTTCTGAACAGTCTTTTGAAGCAACAGGCCGATCCCGTAATCCACCTCTCCGCTTCCAAATGCTTTGTTCTCGTCCCCAGTCGGAATTTTAACAGAGAAACGGCTACTCAGACAGGGGATCCTGTCTCCCTCATCCCATATCTTTCCTTTCACACTCAATGTAAGATCAGCAAACCCTGAAGATCCTTCTTTTCCTTCAATAAAGGCCTTGCCATTCTTCTTGACAACATACGTATAGGTATTGGCTCGTCCGTATTGTTCTTCCTTCTCCCGTAAATTTCTTGAAGCATTGAACCATTCTTCAAACTCCAGGATGCCATGGTCCATAAAGCCTCCGTAACCGTGAGCAAAGGGTACGGACATAGCTATATCAACCCCTGAGAAGATCCCGTACTTTAATTCCATGCTGGACCTAATCATTTCCATATCCATGTAGCCGTAATAGTTATCCGATTTTCCCCACTGAAGTGTATTCGTAATGGCGGTGGTAAGGCTGAGTGAATACCTGCCTTCAGGGTAAGGTTCGGCCCTGTCAGGGGTCGGCTGGAGAAACAGAAGTTGAATCGGGGCCTGATTTACAATGGGGATTGGCCCCGATATTCTACTCCAATCGTCCATGGAATCCGTGCAGAATGCGTTTCCCGCATTGAGAAAAAGAGAAAACCCAATGGAATAGACCACGAATTGCGCGGGCTTCAAACCTCGCTGTGCCCTTCCATACAATGTTGCTGTCAGGTTCTTGAACCGTTGAATCACATCCATCGCTCTGCCCTCCCAGCTCGGTCCGAATAGAGTTTTGCCAGTACCACAAAGACAACATTGTTTCAACTACTGAATCTCGCCGCACCCATTTTTTCAAGCAAGCAGAGCCGGGCATACTGTCCCTGCCTATGAAACATATTGACTTCTGATGTCAAGACATTTACATCTTATTATTAGTAAGGGTAATCGTGCCGTAAACCTTTATTCGAGGAAAGGAGGGAGGTGTCATGAAAAGGATGATGGGTATTGTCTTTATCAGCCTTGCCCTGGTT
>CAYPNL010000064.1:0-14044 GCA_964412045.1 uncultured Desulfobacteraceae bacterium | reverse complement strand
CCTTGATAGGAAGCTGAGCGATAGGAGAATATTTCCTGCCCTTGATATCAATCGTTCTGGGACAAGGAAGGAGGAGCTCTTGATTCCGAAGGATGACCTCAATCGTATCTGGATTCTCCGCAAGCTCTTAGCACCCCTCACACCGGTTGATAGCATGGAATTCCTGCTGGATAAGATATCGGGAACAGCTACCAATAAAGACTTTTTGGACTCAATGAATCAATGAGGCGGGGCCTGACGAATAGCTCACGCGATCGAACGGTTACTCGTTAGAGAAAGGAGACAAGCACTATGAAAAAGGATATCCATCCACCATTTCAGAAGGCTATCGTACACTGCGCCTGCGGGAACGAATTCGAGACCTTTTCCACGGTAAAGGAGATCAATGTCGAGATATGCTCCCAATGTCATCCCCTGTTTACCGGCCAACAAAAGATCGTCGATTCCGCAGGACGTGTGGAACGGTTCAGACGCAAGTATCAGAACTCTATGAAACAAGGAAACAGCACGAAAACCAAGAAAGAAAAGAATGAATAACGATGCTCTCCCACATTTAAGAGGCGGAGAAACGATTTGACACACTGAAGAGCTCGGCAGACAGGAGATTATCACCTCGGTAAAAGGGGAGAAGGCATACAGTAGCCTTACGCATAGGAGCGAGAGTAATCCCGAAGATCTGAGCATAGATATCTTCCAATCATCAGGGTATGGAGTTCAAAGCATGAACACCAACGATTCTGCAATGAGGAGTACCCATATTCCTCTTGCCCCCACTATGGCCCATTGTAACCCTATCCCCGAAAAGTGCCGAATACGCCAACTCTCATGACCCACAAGAGATGGACTATCAAAGAACTCTTAGATCTTACCACCAAATATCTCGCGGAAAAGGCAATCGATAGCCCACGTTTCTGTGCCGAAGTTTTATTATCCCACCAGCTCAAGAAGACCAGGGTTGAGCTTTACCTCGATTATGACCAATTGTTACGCGAGGATGAGATCTCGGGCTTTCGGACGCTTGTGCGAAGACGCGTCAATAGGGAGCCGCTTCAATATATAACAGGGCATCAGGAGTTTTGGTCCCTTGACCTTGTGGTTAATCCAGCGGTATTGATTCCAAGGTCGGAGACCGAGATACTCGTCGAGGAAGCCATTACGATACGGCAAAGCGGGCTCCTATCAAATGATCGGACCCCCTTGATTTTGGATGTGGGCACCGGATCCGGCGCCATAGCCATAGCGCTGGCCAAGGAGATTGAAGGCGCGAGAATATGGGCGAGCGATATCTACCCTGAGGCCCTTGCCTTGGCAGAAGAGAATGCACGAAGCCATAACGTTCGTGGGAGGATACAGTTCTATGAGGGGGATCTCCTTGAGCCATTCAGCCCCGGGTCGTGCAAATTTGATATGATCGTTTCCAATCCGCCTTACATCGCTACCGAGGAATTTGGATCTCTGGCACCTGAGATACGGTGCTATGAGCCGAGGGCTGCCCTTGATGGGAGCCTGGGCGGCATGCGTCTTATTGAACAGCTGATCAGAGACAGTGGGCCATATCTAAGGGCAGGAGGCTGGCTCCTCGTAGAGATGGACCCACATCAGACAGCATGGGCGTTAAATCTTATAGACTCAGCGCACTGCTTCGGCTATAAAGAACGGGTGATAGATTACCGGAAGTCTTACCGGATGGTAAAGGCACAGAAGAAGCATGGATAGAATTGTTATCCAAGGGGGAATTCCTCTTGCGGGAGAGGTACAGGTCAGCGGTTCTAAAAACGCGGCCTTGCCGATCATAGCGGCCTGCATACTCACGGGTGGGTGGCACTACTTAGAGAACATTCCGAGGCTGCGGGACATCGAGACGATACAGGAGATCACCTCCCATATAGGGATGGCCTTCGAGGAGGATGGTCACTACCTCAGGGTCAACTCGGATAACATTACAAGCTACGTTGCCTCCTACCAGTTAGTCAAGACAATGCGGGCATCGGTTCTGGTCCTCGGCCCGCTCTTGTCCAGATTAGGAAGAGCGAGGATATCGCTTCCCGGTGGATGTGCCATCGGTGAACGGCCAATTGATTTGCACCTCAAGGGCCTCTGTGCAATGGGGGTTGATGTCAATCTGGAACACGGCTATGTCGTGGCGCGTGCCGATAGGATGAGGGGGGCTGATATATTCTTCGATATCTCGACGGTTACCGGAACGGAGAATATCATGATGGCAGCGGTGAGGGCAGAGGGAATAACCACGCTGCATAATGCCGCAAAGGAGCCAGAGGTGGTGGATCTGGCTAGTTTCCTAAACCTCATGGGAGCTCGCATTCAGGGGGCAGGGACCGATACCATAACCATCACCGGGGTAAGGGAATTGCATCCTGCAAGGTACACGATCATACCGGATCGGATCGAGTCCGGGACCCTCTTGATTGCAGCGGCCATCACCGGGGGAAACGTAAGGATAAAGGGATGCAATGCAGAACACATGGAGGCGATCGTCGAAAAGCTTCAGGATAGCGGTATGGATATTGAGACACAAGGTGAAGAGATCGTTGCGAGGGGTAATGATCATGTCAGAAGTGTTGATATCACCACCATGCCGTTTCCTGGGTTTGCCACTGATATGCAGGCGCAATTTATGGCCCTCATGTGCCTGGCTGATGGATCAAGCATCATCAAGGAAACGGTATTCGAGAACAGGTTCATGCATGTGAGCGAATTGCGGAGAATGGGAGCTGATATCGATATCAATGGTGGCCAGGCAGTTGTGAAAGGGAAAGGCCATTTATCAGGAGCTCAGGTTATGGCAACTGATTTGAGGGCAAGCGCGTCCCTTATTCTGGCCGGTCTTGCAGCTGAGGGGCAGACAGAGATCTCGAGGGTGTACCATCTGGATAGGGGTTATCAGAATCTGGATCTCAAGTTAGAGAGGCTCGGTGCCAGAATTTGGCGCGAAAACCAGTAGTGTGTGTTGGGTTTATTTCTTCTCAGAAAACCACGCCCTCTGGGTGTGCTCAGAGACAATGGCTCTGCCGGTCATGGTTCTTTCTTTCCTATGGAGTAATGGCCCGCCCTGGTGTGACTTGTTGAAAATACATACATGCAACGCTTATATTCTATGGCAGCAACCGTTACGAGACTGGTCCCTTTCTATAGGTCTGGGCCAGGGAGTATTGGATGATTGGAGTAGTGAAAACCATCGCTGCGGCTATCTACCCCTGCATGGTCCATGGGAAAAGCGTAGTGGCACGAGCTTCCTTGCTTTCAAAACCCGTTCTTCAATGTCAGACCAGTACTCCACCACTCCATTACTCCAGGCCCCCTTCGAGGGGGCTCCAAACTAATTATGTTCTCGCGACCTCTTGTTCCTGCACTCGGCGCGACCGTCGTTGGGATCCTGGTTGGCCATAGTTTTCAGGCCAGCTCTCATCTATCGGTCATTTTTCTTCCGTTGGCTGCACTCCTTATACTGGGCATCTTGTATTTTGTCCCCTTCAAGGTTCATCCCTTTTACCTAGTAGCCCTATTCATCCTGCTCGGTATCAATTCACAGGCTTCAAGACCCATTCCAGAGAATCTGAGCTCCCTAGCCGATGGTGATGCACGGGTAGGTCTTGAAGGAACCATCTACAAACCTCCCTATCTTAGCGCTGGAAGTGCAACATTCCCTCTTCACGCTGAGAGAATCTTTCGTGCGGGCAATGTCGAGCAGGTTAAGATAAATTTCTTAGTAAAAGTGTATGGGTACCAAGGAATGCTCGCGGTTGGCGATAGAATACGCCTTCCCGCAGAGATAAGAGAATTCAAGAATTTTAATAACCCTGGGGGATTCGATTACCGTTTTTATATGCAAAGCCGGGGGATTGCCCTCATGGCTGTGGCGAAAGATGGGCGTTATGTGGTGCCCATGGGGAAGGGTAAAGCCGGCCTCCTCGATGACATCCTGGAGAGGGCAAGGAGTCCGCTGAGGCTATTTTTTCAGGAGGGGCTCTCCTATCGAGCACAGGCAATCTATACCGCCCTTATTCTTGGGGAGAGACAGGGCCTTACCCCTCAGATAAGGGAGCCGTTCGACAGATCAGGGGTGAGTCACATAATGGCCGTTTCCGGTCTTCATCTCGGCTTGGTAGCCTGGCTTTTTTTCGCCTTTTTCAGGTGGATCTTATCCTTTTTCCAGCGATTACTCCTGATCGTGGACGTCAGAAAACTCGCTGCGCTCATCACTACGGTGCCGGTGATAGGGTATGGTCTTCTCACGGGATTTCAGCTTTCCTCCCAAAGGGCCGTTGTCATGATTCTGGTATTCTTATGGTCCATTATTATCGGGAGGGAACGAGATGCCTGGTCAAGTCTTTGCCTTGCGGCACTCGTAATCCTTTTGCTGAGCGGGGATTCACTCTTTACCACTTCTTTTCAGCTGTCTTTTATTGCAGTTGCGGGCATTCTATGGCTCTCACCTCTGATCTTTGCTTTTGTTTCGAAATGTACTGCTGCCATGGGGCTATCTCAAAAGCCCCGTCTTCTATACGCAATCCTGAAATATGTTATAGGTTTGATCGCGGTGACCACTGCGGCTACACTAATGACTATCCCATTGGTTGCTTATCACTTCCACCGATTCTCCATCATGGCACTCCCGGCGAACCTGACCGTTGTTCCCATTATCGGATTGTGGGTCGTGCCGCTCGGATTGCTCTCCTCGCTAGCGCTTTTCATATCCCCGGCTCTGGCAGGATTCATCCTTTCCCTTGGCGGGGCCGGTCTGAATCTGGCAATCTCCGCGGTTCAATTCTGGTCTGATATCCCGTGGAGCTCTATCTGGATAATCCGCCCAAGCTGGCTGGAGATTGCCCTTGTTTATGGATTACTATACCTCGGCATGCGCTTCCGCTCCGCGCGTGTCTATAGGGTTCTCATGGCAGTGCTTTTGACGATTTTACTCGTGGATATCGGCTATTGGGTGTACCAGACACGATTCAACAGGAGCCTTAGGGTAACGGTCCTGGATGTAGGAAGAAGAAACGCGGCATTTATACAGTTTCCGGGAAAAACGAGGATGCTCATCGCGGACAATGTGTTTGGACCCTGGGGATTTCACCTACCCCGAATAGCTATAGCGCCCTATCTCTGGCAGAATAAGATCACCAAGATTGATTACCTCTTTCCGATAGACCCTGTACTGCCGCAGTCTGAAAGGCTGCGGTTTATAGCAGACAATTTCCATGTAGGGGAAGTGATTTCGAGCCTTCCCTTTGACAGGACGATTCATGGCGCTAGGATACGAAGTGAGCTTTCCGGGGAGGCTCTCGTTGACTATCGCGGTTGGTTTTTTGCGTTCTCAGATGGAGGAGTACGGGTCTACAGGGAAGCCCAAGAAATCGATGAACAGCACTCGGGGTTTTTGATCATAACCAATGAAAGAAAGATGCGATCCAAGGGCGCTGCGGTCATTCGGATATCTCAAACAGGCGCACTGAAACTCAGCATAGATAGCAAAGGCGGTATTAAGATAAGGAGCTTTTTAAAGAAAAACCTCCCTCTCTGAGAGAGGGAGGTGCTTGGATGCCCTGGAACAGAATGAGCCTATAATTCCAGCCAAGAGTCGGAGTAAAGCGCCTTTTTCATGAGGATACGCGCTGTTTTAGCATAGTCCTGCAGTTCCTTAGGAATCGAACCCATGTCAATCGGCTCTTCATCCATCACCTTATGGATAATCTCCACGATGTCAGGGCGCTTACCCCTGGCAATGGAAACCAATTGATCATCGTAAGCATCGGCGATACAGGAATACATCCCCATTTTCTCCAACATCACCAGATAGGTCTGATTCAAGATAGGTCTCAGGTGATCAGGAGATCCGTTGGAAACATTGGAAAGCCCACAGGTCGACCTGATTCCCTCACCGATATCCTTGACCATGGGCATAAATTGCAGCAGTGAGTAGACTTGGTCCTGTTGTACATTGACCGGCGTCACAATACCGTCCACAAAGATATCCTCGTTGGGAATGCCCGCCTCATTGGCTGCATATATCAGTTCCACGGCCAGTTCGCCCCTTTCGTGCTCGTCTCTGGGCATGCCATGAGGGCCCCACAGAAGCCCAATCATTGCAGCGCTGTATTTTGCACAAAGAGGAAGCATCTTTTCATACCTCTCTGGCCGGCACATGATGGAGTTAATGAGCGCCTTGCCCTTGTGAACAGCCAAACCGGCCTCAATCGCCTCGATATTGGATGTATCGAGCGCGAAGGGTACATCATCAACAACCTCCTGAACCGTTTTTACTACCCACTCCATCAATTCAGGGCCTCCCTTCCTAGCAGGTCCCAGGTTGATGTCGATCCAATCCATCCCCTTTTCCTTCTGTTTCTTGGCCTCTTCCTGGATCGGACGCGGGTCTCTCTCCTTAAAGGCACGGCCTATTTTTTTTGAGATAACATTCAGACTTTCTCCGATCAAGAGCATTTCTATCCCCCTTACTTAGATTTATACCGAAAACTCCTTCAGGAACTTCGCGATCTGGGATGCCTCACGTGGTCCTACCAAGACTTCAGACTCTTTTACCTCTTCCTCCAGATCACCACTAATAGCCGCGGCATAACCAGGTATGATGAGTTTCTTATGCTTCACCTTGTCCAGGATACCGCACTTGTTGACAAACATGCCCACTGCATCTCCCACAAAGCTCCCGGCAGCCCAGGCTGTCATAACTGAAAGACCCTCTGTATCCATGATCAGGAGCCATGTTGGCACTCTGCTCGCCTCGATCTCTCCACTCACAATGAAGTATGTCAAGGCAAAATTAGTGGTAATAACCACAGGGGAGTTCTCATTAGGCCCATTGATCTCGTAGATACCCTGATCGACCATCATCGGCCTCTGTGGATCGGTGTAGATATTGAGTCTTTCTACCAGAAGGGGAAAGAGGCTCTCCCCGATAAAATCAGACAGTATGATAATGCCTGCATACTTGACTATAAACATGGCTGCAATAACGGTCTCTTTATCAAGGGTATCGGCCATCTCACAGGGAAAGGCAATGGTTGGAAAACCAAGGGCCCTGTTCTTTTTTGTAATAGCCTCTCTGCGCAGCCAAACTTGGTCCTCAAAGGCCCTTTTGACGCTCCGCGAGCCGGTATCGAGGATAAGATCCTTCAGGCCCATTCCGGTCAGCTTGTTGGTCAGCTCCATAAGCCCATCCATATCCTCCGCCTTCACTGCCAGGGGTAGATCCTTTTCCTTGGCAAGGGCGCCCATGTCGTCGGCATTTTCCTTTGTGGCAGCATATAGAACCGGCTTTCTGTCTGCAGAAGCCTCGATGCCTTGCTTCAGCACCTGAACATCATTGCTCATGAGCACAAGGCAGAACTCGCTCTCATCAACCACCTTTTTACAGAGGCCCGCAAATTTACCTGCATTGCCATTGCTGTCCTTGATGGCCACGAGCTCCGGCCTTAAGTTAAAGCCGACCCGTTCAAACTGGTATGTTTGCCACAGTTTTAACTTCTCCGACAATGTCGTTTCATCTATGTCACTCGTCACCATCACACCGATTCCCGGTTGGCTGACAAACGTCTTTTCATGTCTGAAAAGCACTGTTTCACCACCGAGCTTAAAGGATCTATCGCCAGTACCTATCTGCATCGGCCTCACCGGAGGCGCTGATGCCTCTGCAAGTTGTTCCTTTGCCTCATCGCTTACATAAGGGCAACTGGCTAACTCCGCTTTGCCCGATGCAAGGGCCATGGCAAAGGCTAGACACGTAGGATGTCCACACTCCTTACAGTTTGTCTTGGGCAGCAGCTTAAAGATTTGAATACCTGTTAAACCCATAACGTTCTCCTTCTCTTATCTTTTTTCCTGCATATTTTAATTATATTTCAGTAATCAAGTAAACAGTAATTATCCCAGGATCGGATCCATATCAAGAGCAGGATGCTTCTTTTCCTGGAGCCAGGGCAGTACCTCTTCTTCTGTCATGCCTACCGTCTCATCTGCGATCTTATCATAGAAATCCGGGTCCCCTAACTCTGTTGACCTTGCCACGAGCCTTTCCTTAATCTCTTCCTTAAGGTGCTTCGGCATCCATACCATCCTGAAAAGGCCTCCATCGCCTCTTATAAATTTTCTCTGGCATATATTATACTTTGAGTGCCCGACAAACCCAGGGGTAGAGAAACCCCCGCCGACCGTGCCGGCGAGTGTAGAGAATTTCATGCCACACGGCGTCATACCGAGGTAGTCTCTGTCAACGGTCATAACGCCGTTACACGAGGGAAGTATTGCAGCAATACATTCGCAGCATCCACATGTTGTCATCGGGTCAAACACAATACTATAAAAGTTATAGTGATCTATATTCCCTCTTGAAGCCTTCGTGATAAACTCATTGACGCCCTTGAACTGGCCATATTTTTCGTCAAGGACCTCACCTTTGGGAACCGGCTGGTTCGGGCCGGTAGGATTGATCTCATACGAGGCCTTGCAGTCCATCCAGTTGTAAGCCCCGCAGAGCCCTGTCCTTTCAGGGCTGATCGTGCAGACATGACTTGGGGCGAATGATTGGCACAGGGTGCAGGAGTAAAAGGTGTCTGTCGTCTCGTCGGTCATACCCTCGATCCTATCATCCCGCGTAGCATACACCTCCCTGGCCGTTTTGGTGAGCTTATCAACATCCTTTTGTTCGGTCATGAGGGTGACTTGCAATTTATCGAATATCCTGCCAAAGTCCTGATGGAGTTTGGCATGAAGGATGGTCCCGATATCCTTCAAAGTAAATCCTTTTTCTACAGCTCCATCACCGACCCTGATCCAGGTGATGTCCCTCTGACCGATATGCATAATGCCTTGGGCATAGTTGATAAGATGATGGATTTGCCTCTCAAGAATCGGCTCAAAATCTTCCTCCATCTCACGGCCGGCCACCTCAACCAGGATACCTAAGGGCAAGGTATCGCCCTTTTTTACATCACCGACATTCGGGCCTTTCACGATGATTTTCCCGTCTTCTATTGCATTCATATCAGCAATCCGCACCAGCTCGGTTGCCTGAGAGGCGCTGCCTCCCATCTCCAGATATACATCCGCTTTCCTCACACGCTCACCCTCAAAGGCGGGACCATAGGTTAGGGGTATATTAATCTCTGTGACGGATACCTTCAGCCCCCTAATCTCAATAGATTTGGCAGCAATCTGCTCATGTGGTACCTCTGACACAACATGCTCATAGGTGCACACACCCCAGGGAAGTATCTCCGGGATATCCGTATCCGCGATGGTCGGGAAGCCCCAATTGACGGCCCCTGCTGCATTTGCAGCCCACTCTGCGTTGACATCACCCAAAGCATTGACAAAAGCAAAGATCCTGTCCTTCTGATATTTCAGCATCCGCTTATAATCCCCCGGCTCGATACCGCCAAAGGAGAGCCCGGCCCTGTTTGCAAATCCAAGGGCGAATACTGCCGCAGAGATATCAGGACCAAAGGGTACGATACGAGTACCCCAACCAATCTGGACACCTGCCTCAATCAATTGGTCAGCGACACAGGTTCCATTCTGATTCGCAGCTAAAAATATATAAAGGTTTTTCCTCTGATATTCCTCTACGATGGTTTTTGCTATTTCAGGGTTAGGGGCAGCGCCAACAATGGCTGCAAAACCAGGGGCAGTACCGTCCACAAACTCAACACCCCTTTTTCTCATAATGGTATCATCAGCCGCTCCAAGCCAGAGCTTACCGTTGTCCAGATCCGGGTCCTCTACTGAAGGCTGATAGAAATCAGGTTCTTCCACATAGCGGATGGCCTCAACGATCTCTTCGGCAAAGATTGCGGCAATACCTGCATCCAGTAGCGGGCCTAAATATGGAATATGGCAATCCTTTTTGACATGAGGCGGGAGTAATTCGCGGCAACGTTTCATAACCGGCTCTGCATCGGCGAGGGTTTCAACCTTCATCCCCAGCAAAGAATAGATGATAGGAAGATAGTAAGCCGTGTTTGGAAATCCTATCTCCTGCTTAGGGCCGTATTTATCTATGGCCTCCTTTAATTTTCCCTCTGCCTTGGAAACTATATTATAGCCGCCCTGTATGGCAGCAAATGCGACTAACTTTGACATATCTTTTTCCTCCTTATTCGTAAGGGATTATACGATTCGTTCCGCACTATCCTTAGGCCGCCTCTAAATCACGCCGTGCAGCCATATCAAAGAGGACCCTCTCTCGTGCCTTGTCAATTTTAAGGGCATGCCTCTTTTTGTCGATGTGGGCAATCATTTTTTGGGCATGTTTTATTGGATCTGCCTCAAAATCCCACATTCCACCATAGAGTTTCTCAAATTCCTTGAAGAGGTAGTCCTGAAATACAGGAGCGCCACTCGTGGGGAATGTGACCCCGAACACGGTATAAACACCGGATGCAACAAAGTAGTGGCCGATGCTGATGGCCTTCTCACTCATCCATTCAGGAGCTGATCCTGCTGCAGGTAGCTCGCTGATATCATCTCCTAGACCCCCTGCCTTGACCACTTCGGTGGCCGCCATAAGGATCCGGCTGTTATCCACGCAGGAGCCCATGTGAAGTACTGGAGGAATTCCAACGGTCTCGCAGACTTCAGCCAATCCCGGCCCGCAGAAGACCTTGGCCGACTCAGGAGTCAGGAGCCCTGCCATGCCGGCAGCAATAGCGTTACATCCCGTGGTGAGCACGATGACATCGTTCTTGATCAGCTCCTTAATCACAGCAATATGATCATTGTTGTGAATTGTTCTGGCATTGTTACAGCCGACCACTCCACCTATCCCTCGTATTCTTCCATTGATAATATTCTGATTGAGAGGGGTATATGACCCTCTGAATGAACCTCCCAGATGATAGTTGATTGCCTCGTAAGAGAATCCCGCAATGAGGTCTGATTTTTCATCAGGGATCATGATCTCGGTTTTTCTGTTAGGAAAATTTTCGATCGCGGTTTTTACAATTTTCTTGGCGGTCTTCATGGCATCTTCCTCATGAAACTCGAGGTGAATGACATTTTCCTCCTCCATCTTGGCAATCGGCATGGTGGTAATCAATTTGGTATGAAAACAGGCGGCTACATTGGCCACGTTTTCCATAATACACTGGACATCAACCACCATGGCATCAACTGCCCCGGTAATAATGGCCAACTCCTGCATGAGGAAGTTTCCGGCTAAGGGCACACCCTGCCGCTGGATCAGCTCATTTCCTGTGCAGCAGATACCGGAGAGCTGAATGCCGTTGGCGCCTACTTTTTTGGCTAACTCCTGCATCTCCGGAAGCTCTGAGGCCACTACGATCATCTCAGAAAGAAGAGGTTCATGACCGTGGATAACAAGATTCACCATATCCTTTCTGAGGACCCCTAAGTTTGCCTGACTCTTTATAGGATAAGGCGTACCGAAGAGCACATCCTGGAGGTCGGTTGCGATCATGGAGCCGCCCCACCCGTCGGCGATGGCTGCTCTGGTACCCTGAAACATGAGATTTTTATAGTCCTGATCAACGCCGATATGGGTCCGGTGCATGATTTCAACGATCTCTCTGTCAATACCGCGAGGAAATACGCCGATCTTTCTCCATAATTCTACCCTCTCTTTCGGCGCCCTTCGGGCAGTCAGGACTTCACCTTCCTGCTGTCCCCACTGAGCAAGGGCTTTCTCCCCTACCTCAACAGCAATCTCATCGATGCTGCGAGGCTTTTCCTTCTCCCCTGTGCCCGTAGTGAGGGCCACACCAAAGTCAGGAGCAATCTCAAGCAACTTTTTGGTGTCTTTGATCACGTAGTCCTTGGTCTCTTTTTTTGCAGCAGCCAGAAAGGTCTCTGCTACGCCTCTGCCATGGTCTGAGTGTGCTGCTGCACCGCCTGCTATCATTCGGATGAAGTTCCGTGCTGCGATAGTATTTGCCGTGGCTCCGCACAGGCCCTTTCTCTCGTCTTTGCCTTCACCCTTGGGTGACAAGGAAAGCCGACAGGGACCTTGGCTGCAGTTTTTGCAGCAGATCCCTGCTGCGCCGATAGGGCAGGGCTTCATGGCATCCGCCCTGTCAAAAATGGTCTCAATACCGAGCTCCTCCGCGCGGGCGATCATCTTTAGACTTGCAGGGTCTATACTCTTCGGAGTATCCTTTCTTTTCTTTTTTACGACTTCCTTTTTTTCTTCTTTTTCTTCTTCTGCCATTTTAGTTCCTCCTTGGGATAGTTTTTTTTGATCTTCTTGATCTGGTTGTTGGCGTAATCATTAATTCTCTGCCGTAAGATCGTTTATCATCTCTTTGGCCAATTTGATTGATTCAGGATGCCTCATAATGAGGATGTCTGATCCAGCGAGCAAATAACAAACTGCACCAACAGCCTCCATGAGAATGGCTCTTCGGGCAGGCTCGCCCATTGTCGGCATCTCATCCTTGGGCATACCCGCCTCTTTACATTTCCAGGTCTCATTGCCGAGGTTGTTGATCATGGGGATTTGAAGCTTGTCATCCTCTTGGGTGAGGCCTGCTTGCGTGATCCTCTCCATAACCGAATAGGCATACTCGATACCATAACCGAGTCCTCCCGTGGTGGGATCATTAAGCAGTTGCCTATCGGGTACGCCGAGGTTTCCCAATAGTATGTTGAGCTGTTTGGCGAGGTTAACATCAATGGGTGTCGAGGCAACTACCGTATGTTTATATCCAAGGGCACTTGCACCGACACCCTTGTGGATAGGTTCCTCAACAGGGGACAGGGAAACGTTTTTCCCCTCACAAACCTCTGCTATCTTCTTCAGAACCTGCTCATCCTTCTCGTTGACTGCGGTCCCCCAGAAGACAACCGGCACCGGCACTGCATCAACAATCTTTTTGGCCATATTTGCTGCCTCATCAACTGGCCTGTCTTTGTCATTTGGATCGGTGCTTTTAAGCTGGACAACGATTACCTCCGCCCCATATTCATCCACACACTTCTTAGCCCATGCCGGTGGGTCGGAGATGACATCCTTGAATGGCTCTATGGCAGCAGCGGGCCAGCCCTCCGGCTCCATGTCCCATATCTCCATGGCAATGCTGGGCTTGTGGGGCATACTGCCCTCAAAGAGATGAAAGGGATAGGAATCCCTTCCCCCAACAGTCACCGTTTTATCCGCCGCACCTATGGTTATCTCCTTTATCTTACCAGTATAACGTATTTTAGGAATCTCAAAGGCCACTTTCTACCTCCTTCTATAAATATTTATTCCTCGCATGAAGAGGATGTGTGGTATTTTAGCCGCAACCCTCTCTGGCTATCTTGCAAGCGATT
Organism: uncultured Desulfobacteraceae bacterium; assembly: GCA_964412045.1. Lineage (GTDB taxonomy): Bacteria > Desulfobacterota > DSM-4660 > Desulfatiglandales > B25-G16 > B25-G16. Next base: position 742 of record CAYPNL010000064.1, on the reverse strand, counting down.
ATATTGTTTGAGAATATGAAGAGAATTAGCCTTATGGATGAGCACTATCGACAAGAGCCAATCTCGTCACCCCCTGAACAATAAAAAACAAATCCTCTCTAATGGAAGCAAAAGTCTTTGTCAAGGAAAAATTTTTAAAAAATTTTCCTTGACAGATCCTGCAGAGCGCCTAAAATAATAAAGTTAAGATTTATTGAGAAAAAAGAATATATAAATAACTTGACAAGGGAAAAGAAGCGCGATAGCATAAACAAATACGTTGTTCTTTGAAAACTAAATAGTGGATATGTATTGTGGGCCAAACGAATAAATCAAGGGTAATACCTTGAAAGAGTTAATTTGAGAGTTTGATCCTGGCTCAGAATGAACGCTGGCGGCGTGCCTAACACATGCAAGTCGAACGAGAAACTCCGAGCTTGCTTGGAGGAGTAAAGTGGCGTACGGGTGAGTAACGCGTGGGCAACCTGTCCCTAAACCCGGGATAATCTACCGAAAGGTGGCCTAAGACCGGATGACGTCCTGAGAACCACGGTTTTCTGGATGAAAGTTGACCTCTTCATGAAAGTTGGCGTTTAGGGAGGGGCTCGCGTACCATTAGCTTGTCGGTAGGGTAATGGCCTCCCGAGGCTACGATGGTTAGCTGGTCTGAGAAGATGACCAGCCACACTGGAACTGAAACACGGTCCAGACTCCTACGGGAGGCAGCAGTGAGGAATCTTGCGCAATGGGGGAAACCCTGACG
>CAYPNL010000063.1:0-5039 GCA_964412045.1 uncultured Desulfobacteraceae bacterium | reverse complement strand
AGCAAGCCATGATGGTTGACCCAGCACCCGGCTCTGCTCCCAAGGGACAAGCCATGCCATTCCTTGAGGGAACAGAAAATCTTAATCTCGATCTTATCGATGGAGACTATGACCACAATATAGAGTAGTTACTGGAGTTAAATACCCACGTTAATGAATTGAGGGGGCTGAATAGTTACTGAAAATAGAGAGCAAAATTAAATAAAAAAGAAAGGAGACTATATCTATGAGTAAGAGCGAAAAGACCGAAGTTACTGAAACAACAGAAGCTGAGATCGCAGTGCATTGGGCTGAAGAAGAGTTTATTTATCCCTCTACGAAGTTTATAGCTCAGGCAAACATGACCGATGAATCAGTTTATGAGCGGTTCAGCCTCGAGAATTTTCCGGACTGTTTCAAGGAGTACGCGGATCTCCTGACGTGGTACAAGTATTGGGACACAACGCTCGATACCAGCGACGCCCCTCTTTTTAAATGGTTCAAGGGTGGTTTGATAAATGCGAGCTACAACTGTATCGACAGGCATCTGCCGCTTTATAAAAATAAGACTGCAATTCATTTTGTGCCCGAGCTTGAGACCGACAAGACCGAGCATATCACGTACCAGGAGCTGTATGTAAGGGTGAACGAGTTTGCGGCGATCCTTCAGGATTACGGCCTGAAAGCAGGTGATAGGGTAACGCTCCATCTGCCGATGGTGCCTGAACTTCCCATTACGATGCTCGCCTGCGCACGTCTCGGCATTATCCACTCCCAGGTTTTTGGCGGGTTTAGTGGAAAGGCATGCGCGGACAGGGTTGTGGATTCGGGCAGTGAAATTTTGATAACGATGGACGCATATTTTCGAAGCGGAAAGCTTCTTGATCATAAGGAAAAAGCAGACATTGCCGTTGCAGAAGCGGCAAAAGAGGGCAGGGAAATAAAGAAGGTACTGGTATGGCAGCGCTATCCTGGAAAATATTCCTCAAAGACTCCGATGGTCGAAGGCCGCGACTTTTTCGTGAATGACCTGCTAAAGAAATTTTACGGAGCCAGGATTGAGCCGGTGAAAATGCCTGCCGAAGCACCACTCTTCCTCATGTATACGAGCGGCACGACAGGAAAACCCAAAGGGTGCCAGCACAGTACAGGCGGATATCTTGCTTATGTTGCCGGCACTTCAAAGTATGTTCAGGATATACATCCAACGGACGTCTACTGGTGTATGGCTGATATCGGGTGGATCACGGGTCATTCTTATATTGTCTATGGGCCTCTGGCGCTGGCTGCATCCAGTGTCATCTATGAAGGCGTTCCATCCTATCCGGACGCCGGCAGGTCTTGGAGAATCGCACAGGATCTCGATGTGAACATTTTCCATACAGCGCCTACAACTATTAGGGGACTCAGAAAGGATGGTCCTAACGAGCCGAAGAAATACAACTATCACTTCAAGCATATGACTACTGTTGGAGAGCCAATCGAGCCGGAAGTCTGGAAATGGTATTATTACGAAGTCGGCAGGGCCGAGGCAGCCATTGTCGATACCTGGTGGCAAACGGAGAACGGCGGCTTTCTCTGCAGCACATTGCCTGCCATCAACCCAATGAAGCCAGGCAGCGCTGGTCTCGGCGTGCCCGGCGTTCACCCGATTATCTACGATAATGAGGGGAATGTAATCCCTAAGGGGGCAGGGAAGGCAGGGAATATCTGCATACAGAACCCGTGGCCCGGTCAGTTTCAGACGATATGGGGGGATCGTGATCGCTTTGTGCAAACTTATTTCGCACGGTACTGTAAGGACCCGAAAAGCAAGGATTGGAGAGATTGGCCCTACGTTACCGGCGATGCTGCAGTGCAAGCCCCTGACGGATATTATCGCATCCTTGGCAGGATTGATGATGTCATCAATGTTTCCGGACACAGACTGGGAACGAAAGAAATAGAATCCGCCGCACTTACCCATCCTGATGTTGCGGAAGCAGCCGTTGTTCCCGTGAAGCATGATGTCAAAGGAAGGGAGCCAGATATGTATGTTTCCCTGAAACCCGGAAGACTGGCAAGCGCCGAAATCGCAAAAGCAGTATCAGATTGTATCGTCAGGGAAATCGGCGCGATTGCAAGGCCGAGAGCAGTCTGGATTGTGCCTGATATGCCGAAGACCCGCTCGGGAAAGATCATGCGCAGGGTGCTCGGTGCCATTTCGAACAACTCTGATGTGGGCGATGTCATGACCCTGGCTAATCCTGAAATTGTTACGTTGATCACCGATATGGTGCAGAAAAAGTAAGGCGCACTTCTCATTGGTTAGAAAAAACCATGTAGCTGTTTTGAAATAGGATGGTAGGGGCAGGGAAGCACCTCTGACCCCCTACCATCCTAAACACAAAGAAGGCGTTGTCCGAAGTCCTTATCTTTTTTATATTTCATTCGCTCTGTTACCATTCTTATTGCTGAGGTCCCCAGTCCTAAATCCCTTTCTATCCCCGCGAGAGAAAGCACTATTTCGTTACCCAAATAGAAGACAACTTTTCTCATCTGCGGTTAGTTGGGAGGAAACAGGCCTCCGCTCAACACATTTAAGGTGCGGACGATCTGGCTTTATAGATTTGAAAATGTTGGAAAAAGGGGTAAACTGAAATGGACGCCGAAAAGGAAGTGGAGATATAGGTAAATTTCAACGCAGATCCTGACGATAAAAAAATGGCCGGCAAGGGCATTATCCCTATCAGGACCTCCGATACGCTCCTCTACGACGACTATGAGGAGATCGTGGGAGCTATGGGGGTATTTCACAGTATATTACCGCCAGAAAAAAACTATCCGAGAAGCTCTCTGCCAGCCAGGCCCAGTTGATACAGGCAGTAAAAATCAGGGCGCTCGCTGACTTGGTCACAGGCGTGGCCCATGAGATCAATAACCTCCTCATGGCATCCTACACCTTTCTCCACCTTGAGGAGGGGATAAAGGGGAGGAGGGAGATACGTAGTTGAAATGCTACCTTTTTCATCCTCACCCCAACCCTTTTCCATCGAGGGAGAGGGATCTTTTCGACTTTTTACGAGACCATCATGTTTTGGTCACTGGCCATTTGGATGTAAACATTGTTTCGGATTTCGGGATTCGGATTTATTGTTCGTGCAAAATCATCTCCAACCGGCAACGTAGCCAATAATGTGCCATAGCCGTATAACATTTCGCTCAATAAATTACCTTTTGTATCCCACGGGCAGGACGAGGAGCGGCTCATGCGTCTTGGTAATGCCCATAACCTGGACAAGTTTTTCATCATCAAAGGCCCCCACGATCCCAGCGGCCAGCCCCATGGCCTGAGCCTGCAAGAATATATTTTGTCCAATGTGTCCGGCTTCGATTATGGCGTATCGTATGCCCCGTTGGCCGTATTTGCCCGTGATCCTGCTGTATTCCGCGGTGATCACCAGGTTCAGGGGGGCCTGCGCCATCCAGGTCTGCCACAGGGATGCGCCTGCCACATCCCTTCTGACGTCCTCCCCTCTGCCAAGTGAAATGGACTGATCTTTCGGTTCATAGTGGTAGATGCCGGGATCCAGGCCCTCAACGCAACCGGCCCCCACCACTGAGTAGATGTCCATAGGGTACAAGGCCCCGGCGGACGGCGCGGCCCGTTTATATCCCCCTGGTTCAGTGATTCCCTGGGCTGACCACAAAAGCTGCGAGACCTGACGCAGGCTCAGGGCCCTACCCTCGTAAGACCTGACGGTCCTTCTTCCTCGTATCGCGCGCTCCAGAGACACATCTCCTTCATACTGTGGATCAGGCAAGCGCATCCTTATGCCTCCTTTCTTCTGGAAAGCCCGTTCTTTCGCACTGGATCGTGATCGGCAAGGGCCAAAAAAAGTCCCAAAAACACAGAGGCCTCCCGCCACTCTGAGAAACGCCCTCCTTGTCAATCCTATGGCTCGCATGATTTCAGTGGGTATCAATATGAACTGCAACGAGCAAAAGGCAATCCTTTACAAACTATCCCTGAAAGGGGTAAGCATACAAGAGGAAAGTGTTATTAGGGTATATGTTTTTCAGGGACTTGATGGTATAGGAATTTTTATAGGTTTGCAGGTTGATAGGCTGAAGACCGAAGCAGGAAAACCCCTGACAGACTTCAGCCTTAAACCTTCAGCCTATTTACCTGATTCGTTACATTATTCCTCTTTTTTTAACCTTCATATTATTGTATAGATATCCAGGGTGAACGTGGATGAAAATATTGCTCACAAATGACGACGGCATACTTGCCGAGGGCCTCTTGTCCCTTTATGAGGAGCTGAAAGGGGATTTTGAGCTCTCCATTGTTGCGCCGGAGGTGGAGATGAGCGCTGCCGGCCACGCTATCAGCCTATCAAATTTCCTGCGGGTGCGGAGCTTCAAGAGACGAGGGGTTTTCTTTGGCTATGGGGTGAGCGGGACCCCTGCGGATTCTGTAAAGATAGCGGTCCAGGAGATCCTTCCCCACCGGCCTGATATGATCATCTCCGGCATCAACCTGGGCGCCAACGTGGGAATAAATCTTCTGTACTCAGGAACCGTTTCAGCAGCCACGGAAGGGGCCTTTCTAGGCATCCCCTCTGTCGCGATCTCGCTCAACACCAAGATAGACCCGGATTTCGGGTTCGCTGCGCATTTCTCAAGGAGGATAATCGCCTTTATCGCGGATCACGGCCTCAGCCAGGGAACAGCCCTGAATGTGAACATCCCGGCACTGCCCGAGGATCAAATAAGGGGCGTATCCTTTACCACGCAGGATCTAGCCAGGCAGAGGGATGTGTTTGAAAAGAGAAACGATCCACGGGGGAATGTCTACTACTGGCTGGCGAGAGAGACCCCCATCGAGGAGAGCCTTCCGAATACCGACCTGATGGCGCTCTCAGAGGACAGGATCACCATCACGCCCATCACCTTTGATCTCACCGATCACAAAGAGGCGGAACGGCTTTCCTCCCTTCCCTTTGAGCTCTGAACTCTGCTGAAGCTCCTGCTACCGTCTTTCCCTGGATTTAAAACAAGGGATGCATAAGAGCTGT
>CAYPNL010000062.1:0-1886 GCA_964412045.1 uncultured Desulfobacteraceae bacterium | reverse complement strand
CGATTCAAAAGGGCAATGTGAGAATCAGCGACGGTTACCTCTATCTCCTTTTCAGCCACCATCCTGATGAGCTCCTCGGTCGGAATATCTGTATGTGGCTCTATGGCAAGGTCTAACCCCTCATCCTTAAGCTCATGCAGCCTCTCTTCATACGAGGTAGCGCTACGCACATGGATAGCTTTCCCCGCTAAATCCTCGATCCCTTGTATCTCATAATTGTTCTTATGGATAATAGCCTGCTGCTGGATAGGCAGGTATTCATCGGAAAAATCTACCAATTCCCCCCGTGATGGCGTGATTGTCAGGCTGGCTGCAATAAAGTCGCCCCCTCCCTTGCTGACCATGTCGATAAGCCGTTCCCAATGGACTGTGATTACCTTGAACTCGACACCCAGATACTCGCTAAATGCCTTGGCCAGGTCATACTCGAACCCCATAGGCTCATCCCGATAGATATAGTAACAGTGGGCATTATTCCTGGTAATCACGGTTATCTGACCTGCCTCCTTTATCCGCTCGAGGGCGCCCTTCTTCGCGCATGAGCAAAAAAGCGCTATACTCAAAACCATACAGATAAAAACTAGATTTCTCCACTTCTGCCGTCTCATGGTCATATTCATCACGGTCTTTAGGATTGATCCATCTTTGATGTTTCCCTCAGGTTAAACTCCATGGTCGGCGGTTTAATCTTTACGATCTCGATCCTATCGCTGGGAAGCAGAATCTGATTGCGGCTTATCCGGAAAACCATGCTCCCAGGCCTGGCTATTGACAGATCTATCTCCGCATGAACGTTTCTCCGGTTCACGGTGCTGGCATCCTTTCGAACCCCCTGCACCGTAATCTCCACCTCGGGATTCACGGGCTCCACGATTTCCATTCCCGCAGGAAGGCTTCTCACCTCAAGGGGGACCTTGAGGGTAACCTCAAAGTTCTGCTGACCAGCGAGCAACAGCCAGATGAGGAAGACCAAGCACAGGGCACCCAGCTTCACAGGCCACCGATGGATGACAGGCGCCAAGATCCGTTCTTTCCAACTTTTTGCCTGAGGTCTCGTTGGCGCAAGGGCCTCCTGCACCAGGTTGGTAAGTTGATTCACCTCCTTCACCTGGAGCATTTTCCCATCCTGGGCAATGGAGATTTCTCCCCGCTCCTCCGAGATAATCACAATCCAAGCGTCGCATCGTTCTGAAAGGCCTAGACCGGCTCTATGTCTGGTACCCCACGCCTTTGGGAGCCTTTCGGCAGAGCTCAACGGCAGGTAGCAGCCCACCTTCGCTATCCTGCCCTTACGGATAAGGAGTGCTCCATCATGCAAGAGGGAGTCCTTCTGAAAGACGCTCAGTAATACCTCGGGACCCGGCTCTCCATCCAAGGGTATCCCCCCGGTAATCAACTCCTCGACAAAATCCATGCGTTCGAGTATGATCAGAGCCCCTATCTTTTTCCCGGCCATTGAGAAAAGGGCATTCGCAAACCCGAGTATCCAGTCAGTTGACCTCATACTGGGACGAAACCCTAATACCTGAAGGGGGTTGACCCGTTCTAGAACTTGGCGGATCTCCGATTGAAACAAAATGATGATAAGCACAATCAGGACCTGCCAAAGTATTTGAAACACCCATGTGGTGAGAAATAATCCCCAGAACCGGGCAAGGGTAAACACGACTCCCAAGGCCAACAGACCTATCAAAGCCTTGAATGCCTTCGTCCCCCAGAACCACAGATAGAGATAGTACACGATGACCGTCAAAAACAGGATATCCAGGATATCCTGAACCCGTAGATTGGCAATAATCGAAACGAGATGCATGTCCGTTTTCCTTACGTTATGAACATCACCTGGCTACTAATTATTCCAAAGGGTTCACTGTTCAAAATTGGGG
>CAYPNL010000061.1:0-2628 GCA_964412045.1 uncultured Desulfobacteraceae bacterium | reverse complement strand
GGTGTCTTTTTTCCCATCATACCCTTGAACAGGGGGCATCAGCGTGCCGCTTCAAACCATGCGCACAAGCACCTGGTCATTGTCTTCTAAGGTCTTTATCAGTGTGCGCTCGTTTGAAGCGGCCTCCTGAGTTGTCTTTATTGGGGTATGATGGGAAAAAAGACACCCCCATGCCCATACGTCTCACCAAGGGCGCCTCTTGTGCCTTGAGCAACAGCCGGGATTCGTTTTCAAAAAGCTAACGTGTTACGAAAAAATAGAGGTATAATTCCACCCTTTTGAGGTAAAATCCTGGTACGGAACACGCGCACGATATATTTGGATTTTGACGAACAGCGATATTTATCGTATAAATATGAATTATCGAAACCCATTGGATTCACAGTGAAAACGAAAGCCGATCTCGAACCTCTTCCACGATATGAACACGTCACTGGCGTCATATTGGCAGGCGGACTAAGCACACGATATGGGGAAAATAAGGCCTTGCTCCAGATTGGCGGCGTTCGACTCGTCGAACGCATCGTTGACGAGATGAAAGCAATCTTCCATCGGGTGATCTTGGTAACCAATCAAAGGAGGGATTTCGAGTATCTCAAATTACCCATGGTAGAAGACCTTATCAAGGGTTTGGGGCCAATCGGAGGCATATACACTGGGCTGAGCAACATCTCGGGGCAAGCAGGGTTTTTTGTCGCCTGTGATATGCCGCTTCTCCACAGGGGCTTAATCCGGTACATGGTCGAGATTATCGATCATCACGGGGCAGTAGTTCCTTTAGTCGGCAAATGGGTGGAGCCGCTCCATGCAGTATACGCCCCTTCCTGTTTAACCAGGATTAAGGCCCTCATTGATGAAAAACGCTACCCGGTGAGGCTTTTCTACGATCAGGTATCAGTTAGATACGTGAGAGAGGATGAGATCAGACGATTCTGCTGCCCGCAGGAGGCCTTCTTGAATATCAACACGCCTGAGGAGTTTGACAGGATACAATCCATTGTGAAGGCTCAGGGCTGGGGAAAACAGAGATGATCATATCTGCTAGCCAGCCTTTTTTCGCGCCTTTTACCGGTTTCTTCTCAAAGGCCTATCTCTCTGATACCATGGTCATCCTGGACGAGGTTCAGTTCCCTCGGGGAAGCACGTGGATAACAAGGAATCGTTTTAAAAACGACAGGGGAGCGCTATGGATGGCAATCCCCGTGTGGAGGAAGGGGCTTGGCCTCCAGAGGATCAATGAGGTAATGGTCTGCCTTGAAGGGAACTGGAGGAAAAAGCACCTGGAAAGCCTCAAGACCTCCTATACACATGCTCCCTATTTCAAAGATCATTTGGATTTCTTGGAGGAAACCTTCTCGGGGAAATTTGAGAGACTCATCGACCTCAATATGAGTATTATTCGATACGTACAAACATATCTCATGATTGACACACCCCTCATTATGCTCTCCGATTTAGGCATCAAGAGCAAGGGAACCGAGCTTCTTGTTGATATATGCCGCACCCTGGGCGCATCCGGCTATCTTGCCCAGAGAAGCGCACAGAAGTATCTCGACAAGGGATTATTCGCCAATGCCGGCATACCACTCCATTTCTTTGACCCACCCATGCCTATTTATCCCCAGCTTTGGGGGGACTTTATCCGAAACCTCTCCGCCTTTGATCTGCTGTTCAACTGCGGCCCCAAAAGCAACGAGATCCTTTTCTCACGTTGATGCCTGTGGGGGCAATAAACCTGAGCATTGAAAGGAAACCTATCACATGCCTCGCCAACCTCCACCGATAACTTACGTATTTGATGTCTCCTGCCATCATATCGGAAACAATCCTCCGCATGGTCTTGCTCTTCTCCACAAGGGCAACCATAGTAACGATAAACTCATCCCGGTACAGGTATTGATAACTTCGAGATGCCTCGAGCAAGATACCGCCGATACGCTCCCTACATAGGTGCTGATAATGGGGTAAGCTGTTCTCTGCGATGCATGAAGCCAGGATATCGGCTGAACACAAGGCATAATAGATACCCTCGCCGGTTATCGGATCTGCGAATGAGGCTGCATCCCCGATCAATGCCCAATTCTCGGAACATATCCTTTGCCTACGGAATTTATCGGCGGAGAACACGGGGATGACGGCGCCCCGAAAGGAAACTCCCTTGAAATGACCGGGGAAATGGATCTCGATGTAGTGACGGAGCATGTCCTTCAAAATGCCGATCCGTTTGCCTGTGTCATGCCGGCACATGATGCCCACACCGGTTTTGTCGACCCTCGGAAATGCCCAAAGGTAGCCCTTGAGATCAGGGGAAAACGTGAAGGTAACAGAATCACCGATGATATCAAGAAAGCACTCAAGGGCCAGGAAGCAATCGGGTTTCCCGGTTGGAATACCCAGTATCTTTCTCGTCCTGCTCATTGCTCCATCCGCCCCGACGAGGATCTCCGCCTCATACCCACCGTGGTCCGTGGAAATCCTCCAGCGATTCCCCTCTCTAAAAAATTCCCGTACCCTTTCTCCCCTGAAATGGGCGCCGAGGTTCCTGGCCATCGTGAGCAGGGAGTAATCAAGGTCCAGCCTGTTAAATATGGTCAATGGCTTCTCAAGCTCTACGGTAGCCATCCTGCC
>CAYPNL010000060.1:0-14606 GCA_964412045.1 uncultured Desulfobacteraceae bacterium | reverse complement strand
AATCCGGCTACAGTGGTCGATTTCAGCTAAAAGAAAGGGTTTGAGCAAAGCACCCAAACCAACACCAGTGGTGCCGGAGGTCGGAATCGAACCGACACGAACGCGAGGTTCGGAGGATTTTGAGTCCTCTGCGTCTACCAGTTTCACCACTCCGGCATAGCCCCAATTATACGTAACAAAGCAGGATTGTCAATACATTAAGCCGATCAACCATGCCCTGGCTTTATGTGTGTGGACTGCAAAGACACAACATCTCAAACATCCTAAATCCTCAGGAAGGGGTAAAGGTGCGTGTAGGAGAGGGAGCCTGAGAGAAGCACTTCTTTCAAGCTGGACACCTTTGCCTCTTTTTGCATGGCAAAGAGATAGGCTCCGGGATCTATCTTCACATTGATGAAGATTGCACCCACGAGTTGGCCGTGTCTCAGTATTACTTTGGAATATCGGTTTGGTTCTTCTTTGCGGTAAATCTCTCCTTCCTCGTTCCTCGAGATCCCGGCAGTGAAAACGGTAGTGCCGAAAGCGGTTACGATATTCCTGGCAACGCTTCCCCGATAAGGAATCCTGAAATGGGTCATGTTCATGGCGGCATGAATTCCCTGTTCGATCGCCACGGGCCACAGGGCATTGACCCTTGTTTGTTGAAACAACGAATCGTATGCCTGACAAACATCGCCTGCTGCGAAGATTCCCTCTCTGTTTGTCTCGAGATAACCGTCTACCAGCACGCCGCGATCTACTTCTATACCCGAGGACGCCAAGAATGCCGTGTTCGGGGAGGCACCTTTCCCGACGATAACCAGATCCCCGGTGAACTCCTTGCCCGATCGTGTCTCGACACGCACGCACTCGGCACTCGTTTCCACGGCCTTGATGCTCTCTCCAAAGTAAATCTCCGCCCCTTTTTCGATCAGATCTCTTGCCACAACCTTGCTTCCCGGATCATCGAGAATCATAGAAAACACCCGGTGGGATGATATGAGAAAGACTGGTGTGAAGCCAAGCTTGGCTACCGCATCTCCCATTTCCATGCTCACAAGCCCGGCCCCGGAGATGATCACCCTTTTTTTCTGAGCCTTTTCTAATAGGCCCTGTATACCCTGGATATCGGAGAGATTTCTCACGCTGAAAACGGCGGAAGAGCTGCTTCCTGTAAACTCTGGGGCAGATGCCCCTGCGCCGGAGGCGATGAGGAGCTTGTCAAAGTCAAACACCTCCCCTTTCGCAGTAATCACCTTCTTCTCCTCAGGCATGATCTCGGTCACGGTTCTATCGTCGAGAAATTTCACTCCCTGAGGCACCTCAAGCCATATATTCTGATTTCTGGAAAGGAGATACGGCAGTGCCATCTTTGCATAGGGCTTTTTCTCCTCGGAGAGAATAGCTACCTCCGCCTCCGGCTCACGTTCTCGCAGCCTTCTCGCACACGAGAGCCCGGCGATGCTTCCTCCAATGATAAGATATTTCATAAGCATCTCCTGCGTACCAGGATCAAGGAACATGCATCGGGTATTACTGCAACCCGAGCTCCTTGAGTTTTTCCTCAGTGGGTCTTCCCTCTGAATCCCATCCCCTCACCTTGTAGTATTCGGGAAGCATTTTATGGAGCTCATTTACCTCGCCCTTTGACGGACCGGATGGGATTGGCTCCTCCATGAGCCTCTTGGGCAGGGTATCATCCTCCTTGGTGAATCCGGCCTTCAGGTTGAAGAGCCGCTCGAGATTCCAGATCCTCTCTCCGGCGAGAAGCAGTTCCTTCTCATCGTAAGGGATGCCGGTGGCTGCCGTGATGAGCTCTGCGTAGTTCCCTGCTTCCATGCCAAAGGTGGTGAACAAGCAGGCTCCGGAAGCGTCAACCGCTGCGGTCAGATCCTGAAACAGCTTTGTCAGCTCTGCCTTTCCATCATAGGCAAGCCGGTCCACCTGGATCGGGGTGCCCAGCACCTCAGGGGCGATGGTGTATCCTCTTACATGACAGGCTCCCCTATTGGAGGTGGCATACTCGAGCCCGATTCCCTTGACGCCTCGAGGATCATAGGCAGGAATCTCCTGCTTTTTGACACTCATCGAGAACTCCGGGTGGCCGTAGTGCTCTGCGAGCCGGTAAGAACCGTCAGCCAGCAGGTCGCCGATACCCTCCCGTGCACCCATAAGCTTGATGAGTTCAACCACGGCATCAGCATCGCCGAACTTGAGAGGAAAGGGTGCATCTTGCTTTGGAATATAGCCCTTCTCAAATAATTCCATCGCGCATGCGATCGTAACACCTGCTGAAATCCCGTCAAAGCCGTACTCATCACAGAGGTAATGAGCCTTGGTCACAGCGTTGAGATCATCGACGCCGCACATGGCGCCCAGGGACCATGCGGTCTCATATTCGGGACCTTCTCCATGATCTCCCTGGTACTTGCCCTCACGTATCTCGGTGACCCTGCCGCAGTCAATAGGACAGCCTCCGCAGCCCTTATTCTTGATCAGGGTCTTTTTCACCATAGTCTCTCCTGAGATATTGTCGGCAGTGGGGAAATATGCCTCCTGGGCGTTTCGCGTGGGAAAAGCGCCCACGTTATTCAATATGTTTACCAATACCGCGGTTCCGTAAGTCGGAAGGCCTTCGGACGCCACAGGATGGTCGCGCAGTTTCTGATAAGCGTTTCTGACTGCCTGCTTAAAGCCTTCTACATCCGCCACCTCAACTCCCTTGGTGCCCCGCACTGCTATGCCTTTGAAGTTCTTGCTTCCTACTACTGCGCCGACGCCTGTCCTGCCGGATGCCCGATGGCCGTCGAACATCACGCATGAAATCCTGGAGAGCTTCTCGCCTGCCGGCCCGATCGCCATGGTGCGAGCCTCAATGTGGGTGTGTTCTCTCAGCCAAGTATCAGACTGGGGGCATGTCTTCCCCCAGATATCCTCAGCGCTCTTGAGCTCCACGGCATCATCGTCGATCCAGAGGTATAAAGGCTTCGGGGCTTTCTCCTCAAGGATGATCATGTCGTATCCGGCCATCTTAAGCTCAGTGCCGAAGTATCCCCCTCCGTTAGAGCAGGCTATGGTGTTATTGAGCGCTCCCTTGGTGATTACCATGGTTCTCCCGGCAGCAGGAGCGGTAGTCCCCCCGAGAGGGCCGGTGGCGATGACGATCTTGTTATCTCCTGATAAGGGGTCAATCTTTGGATCGACCTCCTCATAGATCAGCCTTTCTCCGTAACCTCTTCCGCCTATGAAAAGCTGCGCCCACTGTTCATCTATTCCTTCCCTTTCTATCGTTCCGTCACGCAAGTTCACCCTGAGTATCACGCTATGAAATCCCTTAAGCATGTGCCTCACCTCCCTTCGCCATTTGCTGGGCAATTCTTTGGTATTTTTCCGCGGTTTCACGCTGCTTCGAAAGCGCGGCCTCGTCTACGTCAACGAACATCAAGGCTTTCGAGTCGCACACCTTAACGCAGGCGGGATCGCCGCCGCAATTATCACATTTGATTACTGTTTCGCCGGTGTGGTCGAGCTTCACCGAGCCCCATGGGCAGGCAACGATACACTGCTTGCATCCGATGCAGGTATTCTGGTCAAGGTATACGACCCCGTCTGCCTTGCTCCTACTCAAGGCACCGGTGGGACATACCTGAACACAGTAAGCATCCCTGCACTGCATACAGACCGTAGGAGTGAATGAAAGCTCCTCAGGAAAGAAGTGGATCTTTATCCGTGAGTCAGCGATGTTAAACCTGCCGGTCTTCTCAAATGAGCACGCAAGCTCGCACGACTTGCCCCCTGCACACTTGAGAGGATTCAATACCAGTACTTTCATAACTACCTCCTTCCTAAACAACAATAATGTTTTTTGATCATTATGTTAATTTGAACATATATTTTCAATCAGATATTTTACTCAAAAACAGTAACATTCTACCCATATAGGCGTGGGAGCCTCCTATTGGGTGCCATGCACCTACAGCCGGTAGGGGGAAATACCTATTTGAGGCTGGAAAATAAGGAATAATAGTTGATACAGGTAAGATAAAAGAGTTTAGAGCCATTCCAAACTCTCCATGGAGGGGATTGATTTAGAAAGAGCGTTTCTATCTTCGAAAAATGCTCTTTCTATTGTCACTATATTTCTCAGTCGAGGTTCGCATCTCTCCACAGGCAGGTGTGATTTCCTGGCCGGTATGGGAGATAAGCACAAAAAACGATAAATCCCCATGGTTAAATGGGTGGAGTTTTTTCAATTTTGAGTGAATCACCGGATTGAAACCAACCCAATAGATCAGTAGAAAGATAGAAATGCGTGTAGCCCTGCGATCGACATGAGATGAAGATCATTGAGACCAAGGAATATAAGCAGCAGGGAACCAAATAATTCAGAGGAGGGATGGTGATGAACGATAATCTGGCTAACCCGGCTCCGCTCGGCTTGATGGGTTTCGGTATGACGACGGTGCTCCTGAATATGCACAATGCGGGATTTTACCCCCTTGATTCCATGATAGTGGCTATGGGAATATTCTATGGCGGCGTGGCCCAGGTAGTCGCAGGGATTATGGAATGGAGGAAGAACAATACCTTCGGCACCACTGCATTTACCTCCTATGGTCTCTTCTGGCTCTCCTTTGGCGGCCTCATTCTGCTTCAGGAGGGCGGATGGTGTGAAGGGCCGACCTGCATGGCATTGGCTACGTATCTGTTTATGTGGGGACTGTTTACCTTCTTCATGTGGATTGCTACGTGGAAACTTCATAGAGGGCTCCAGGTAGTGTTCTGTACGCTGACCATATTGTTCTGGATGCTTGCCTTCCGGGATGCCTTCGGATGGATCGGCGCCTGGGCAAAACTCACAGGGATTGAGGGAATCTTTTGCGGCTTTTCCGCGATTTACGTGGCAATGGCGCAGATCCTCAGCGATGCTTACGGCAGGACAATATTACCGCTGGGCGAGAAGGCTCCGGCGTAACCTACGGTTTATTACATACTTGACTAAACAACACCCTTTCTCTATGTTCACGCCAACCTAACAACGCTGTTCCTGTATCGGAATAACCACATCAAGGGCTTTCACCTCAGAGAGGCCCCTGCTTATTGTTTTCTTTTGACATTACCTCAATCTGCATTTAACGTAGGCCTAGTGAAATATAACAGTGATTGGATTTTATCTCGTTATTGCGTTATAATTCAATGAAAGAAAGGGTTGGAAAAGAGAGAAAGGAATGAGGAAGGCCCTTACAGCAATAGCAATGCTAATCCTTCTCGGGATGGCCTTTTACTGGATGTTCACGGATCACGGAAAGGAGACAAAGGCGAGTCCACCCGCGAACAGGGATCAAATCGTTGGACGGGTCCCCGTTGAGGTGGTTCCGCTCCAGAGGGGCTCACTTGATCGTCGTCTACAGTTGACCGGGACCGTTGTGGCCGACGCACAGGTAGACGTATTTTCGAAGGTATCTGGCGTCCTCGAGGAAATCGGGGTGGAGCAGGGTGATGGAGTAACGTCAAATCAGGTGATTGCAGTTGTTGAAAGGGAAGAGAGGGAGGCAAAGCTTCAGGAGAGCATGGCAGCCCTTGATGTGCTAAAAGCCAGATGGGCACAGATGGAGACGGGAGCCAGGCCTGAGGAGATATCTCAGGCCGAGGAACTGGTTCGACAGACCGAGGCCCGCTGGAGGAATAGCGTTGATAACTACACTAGGTTGAAAACGCTTAAGCAGAGGGATTTCATCTCCCAGCAGCGACTCGATGAGGCCATGCTGCAGGTGACCATCAGCGAGGCGGAACATAATTCAGCCAAGGAGAAACTGACCCTGATGAGAAAGGGAGCAAGGCAGGAGGACCGGGACGCCCTGCTCGCCCAGATTCGTCAGGCAGAAGCAACAGTAAGGCTTGCCGAAATCAACCTAAAAAACGCAACAATCCGAGCCCCCATTAACGGGATTATTAGCAAGAGATTTCTCGATCAAGGAGCCTTTGTAACCACTACCACCCCCTTGGTAAGGATCGTGGCCATGGATGTCGTTAAGGTTGTTGTGCATGTGGTCGAGGGAGAACTTGCCCAGATTAGCACTGGATCCCACGCAGAGATCCGTGTCGATACGTACCCCGGTGAGCTATTTCGGGGATCGGTGGCACGCATCAGCCCGACTGTGGATCCTCAGAGCAGGGCGGCCGAGGTGGAGATACTGGTAGATAATCATGATTATCGTTTGAAGCCGGGGATGTTTGCCCGAGCAAGCCTCATTGTGCAACGGCGTGATGGTGTTCTCTTGCTCTCAAAGGATTCCCTTTTGAGGCAGAAAGGTGCTTCACGGGTCTTCGTCCATGATAACGGCAAGGCATCGCTCAAAGAGGTCATGATCGGCCTTCAGGGAGAGCAGTACGTAGAAGTCCTGAAGGGATTGCGAGAGGGTGATGAGATCATTGTAGCCGGTCAGTACGAACTCACCGACGGTATGCCCGTCCATGTTGTTCGGGGACGAGAAAATCCATGAATCTGTCCAGTCTGGCTATCCGAAGGCCCATTACTACATCCATGTTTTTCCTGGCTATCCTGATCTTTGGGTTTATCTCCCTGCTGCGCCTTCCCATAGATATCCTGCCGGATATAACCTACCCGTCTATTACGGTCATCACCGAATATGAAGGAGCCGGGCCTCAGGAAGTCGAGAGGCTGATCACCGAGCTTATTGAAAAGAACGTCAGCACCATAGAAAATGTCAAAGACATTCGCTCCACTTCAAGCGAAGATGCCTCGAACGTTACGATCGATTTTAACTGGGGAACAAACCTGGACGAGGCGGCAAATGATATCCGGGAGAAGCTCGATCGCGTTCGCCCTTTCCTGCCCGAGGATGCAGAAAGTCCCTTTCTCTATAAATATGATCCTTCAAACCGTCCCATTATCTTTTTTTCATTGAGTGGGCCTATCCATCCATCCCAGCTGAGGGATCTGGCCGATGACCGCATCAAGTATGACATCGAGCAGGTTGAGGGAGTGGCAGCCGTCGATATATGGGGAGGCCTGGAGAGGGAGATCCAGGTAGAGGTCAACCGCGCAGGGCTTCGCTCCGTAGGGCTTTCCATCGATGCCTTGGTCGGCATCATTAAGGGAGAAAGCCTCTCGCTTCCGGGAGGCCGCCTTGAAACAGGGAGAAGGGAATGGCTGGTCCGTCCCTTGGGGGAGTTCTCAAGCCTGGAGGATATCGAGAACATCATCATTGCCACCAGACAGGGTGCCCCTGTATACCTGAAGCAGGTGGCACAGGTGAAGGATGGGTTCGTGGAACTTCGAACACACACGAGGATTAACGGCCAGCGCGGCGTGATGGTCGCTATCAGGAAGAGATCGGGAAGCAACACGGTGCAGGTTTCAAACCGGCTTCTCAAGATACTCCCAAGGCTCAAGAGCGAGCTTCCCGAAGGGGTAACCCTCACCCTCGTGTTTGATACCGCTGATTTCATCAGGAAATCCATCAAACAGGTACAACAGTCAGCCCTCATAGGGGGAATCCTGGCAATAGTGGTGCTGTTTGCCTTCCTCAGAAATATCCGAAGCACGATCATCATCTCTACCTCTATACCAATCGCTATCTGGTCCACCTTCTTCCTTCTCGAGCGTCTGGGTCTCACCATCAACATGATGTCCCTGGGAGGATTGGCCCTCGGGATCGGCATGATACTGGATAGCTCCATCGTGGTGCTCGAAAACATATTCCGTCACCGGGAGGAGGGAAAAGGAGCGGTGGAAGGTGCCACAGAGGGGAGCGGCGAGGTGGGTATGGCCATCACAGCCTCGACGCTTACCACCATTTGTGTGTTCCTTCCCCTTCTTTTTCTGAGAGGCGTAGAGGGGGTCATGTTCAAACAGATGGCCCTCACGGTCACCTTTTCCCTGGTGGCTGCATTGGTGGTAGCCCTGAGCCTGATCCCCATGCTTTCATCACGGGTTCTGATCGTTGAGAGCAAGAAGGAAGGAGCGGCAAAAACTCGTCTCTACGATGGATATCTAAAAGGGCTGGGGTGGTCCCTGAAGCACCGAAAAATAGTGATGGGGGGCTCGGTCCTTATCCTGTTTCTGGCCTTCTGGACATTACATCTTAAGGGTGTGGGGACAGAACTCCTTCCGGAGATCGACGAGGGAGTTATCGATGGGAACATCGAGATGCCGGTAGGAACTCGGCTCGATATCACCTCCCAGGTAGTAGGGAAGGTGGAGGAAGCAGTCCTCCGAGATGTTCCTGAAATTCAAAGGATGTTCTCCAGATCGGGCAGCCACTGGCGCCGGGGAGGGAGTTCTCATACGGCCTATTTCCGGGTGTACCTCATAGACAAAAAGGATAGGGAGCGCTCAACAAAAGAGATCATTGCAGATCTAAGGCCGAAGCTCTCCGGCATTCCTGACGCCAAGCTCCGTATCTCTGAGGGCAGATCCATGTATTCGAGTTTCCTCGGCGGGGGTAGGGAAGAGAGATTTGAGATTGACCTCAAAGGGTATGACCTCGATAAGGGGAAGGCCCTCGGGGAGGAGATCATCCGCAGGATACAGGGGGTCGAGGGAATTATCTATCCCAGGATAAGTCTTGAGGACAATCGGCCCGAACTTCAGATAGCTATCGACAGGTCCAAGGCCGCAACCTTGGGCCTTCCTGTATCGAGGGTCCTCCAGGTTATCAATACCAATATAGAAGGAACAGTGGCATCCAAGTACCGCGAAGGGGGAGATGAGTTTGATATCCTTGTCCGCTTACGGGAAGACGACCGTGCAGGGCTGGAGGATATCCTGAACATATCCATCACAGGGCCAGCAGACAAGGAGATCCTATTAAAGGGATTTACCACTATTACAGAGGGAAAAGGTCCAACGAAAATAGACCGGAGGAATCAGGAGCGATTAATCACGGTGATGGCAGGGATTCAGGGAAGGGATCTGGGCCACATTCTTCAGGATATCAGGGAAAAGATCCGAGACGTGAGGTTGCCTTCAAGCTTTCGCCTTGCTTTTGCCAGCGAGTACGAACAACAGAAAGAGGCCTTTGGTGGGCTGCTGTTCGCCATTGCCCTGGCCATTGCCCTGGTCTATATGGTGATGGCCTCTCAGTTCGAGTCCCTTGCCGAGCCCTTTGTGATCATGTTCACGGTGCCCTTTGCCTCAATCGGGGTTATCCTCGTCTTATTGCTGCTGAACATGAATGTCACGATCCCTGTGTTTATCGGAGGGGTTCTTCTTATCGGCATTGTGGTGAACAATGGGATTGTGATGATAGACTACATCAACCGGCTGAGGAGGGGGGGGCACTTCCTGAAAGAGGCAATTCTCATCGGGGCAAAAAGGCGCCTTCGCCCGATCATGATGACCACCCTTACCACCTGCCTTGCACTGGTGCCCATGGCCCTCGGGTTCGGAGAGGGCTCGGAGATGAACGCGCCCATGGCTCGGGTAGTGATCGGCGGCATGCTGGTATCAGCACTTTTCACCATCTTCTTTGTTCCTATCTTATATGCTTCCATTAAGGGGATCGGGAAAGGCGCCTCCGGTAAGGAGGGCTGAAAGCCGCTTCCATGGTTCAGCTCCTCGGCTGCAAGCCATAGGCACGACAAGTTACTCGGAGGTCAAAACATGAAACTCCTTCAAACCTTCCCCCAATGCACTGAATGTCTCATGGGTATGACGCAACAGGCGGTGGATCTTATAGCCGGAAATGATCCCTGCATTCGAGAACGGGCCGAGTCGATGGCTCGTGAGATCCTGGCTTATGCAAAAAAGGGGAATCTGACCACCCCGGAGGCTGCCAATCAAATCCTGCGGGCCGTAAGCCGGCTATCAGGGATTTCTGATCCCTTTGCGGAATTCAAACACAATGAAATGGCTGGGGCGAAGAGGATTTTATCCTTGCTTGATGCCTTTGAAAAAGATGATCTCAGATCCCTGGTGAGCCTGGCTGTTCTGGGAAACAGCCTGGATTTCTTCAAGGATGTGGACCAGGCCCTGGCCGAAATCCCTGACCTGGTTCAAAGGGGTGTTTCCTTTTTCCACGATGATATCGAGAAACTCGATGTCTTCCTTTCAGCGGATCCGAGATTGATCCTCTACCTCTCGGACAACGCCGGGGAGATCTATTTCGACTATCCGCTGTATGCCTATATCCGGGAAAGGACGGGAAGGACGATCCTGGTGGTGAAGGGCGGTCCTTCTCTGAATGACCTGACACTTTCTGAGCTTCAGGGTTCTCAATTGTCGGAGAGGTTCACCGAAGCGGCAGACACCGGCACGGACGGAGTGGGTATCGAGTGGGATCGAGTCTCTGATCAATTTCTCACACTCATTGATGAGGCTGATCTTATCATCTCCAAGGGCATGGCAAATCTTGAGTCCATCTATCCCAGAATGCTTCCCTGCCCGGTATTCTTTCTTTTTAAGGCCAAGTGCAAACCGATGCAGGAGTATTTCCGCTCCCCGGCGGATAGCTACTGGGCGCTGTGGTACAATGGCGCTGGACTGGATGTGCGCTGATCCATGAAGGCCTCCTTTTGAAGATAGGGGGTGACTGTTGAGTTCCCGTGACGAGAAAACCTTAATTTTCACGTTTCCGATTTTACCCTGCCCCATGCCATGACAGCCCCCTCAAACTCATTCCTGTTTGGAGGAAGTCTTCCATATCGCGCCTTCATGGGCTGGAGCACCCCCATGCTCAGGAAAGCCGGACTATCTCAGCAAGCCAGGGCGAGGGCTGCGGCTGCAAAGATGAGAAAGAGTATCACCGGAACGAGCATCTTGGCCCCGAGTGCGACAGAGGCTATTAGGACCAGGGCAGCGATCTGGAACCGAACGTGAATGTTCCGGTAGCCCGTCTTGTGTGGTATGATACTGACTCCCAGCCACCATAAGAGAGCACAAAGAAGGATCTGAAATGCCACACCGAGAATATCTTCCTGCTGCTGTATTGGCGATTGCTGCAATCTCAGCGGAGGAGTGGTGCAAAGCCCTCGAAACGGGAGACCACGCCATGCCTCGTTTCATGCATTACGCTATGTTCCGGCCATCATGGCTGCGATGTCATCCTGGACCGTTCCGATGGGCTTGAGGTCGAACTTTTCCACCAGCACCTTGGCCACGTTAGGGGACAAAAAGGCCGGCAGGGTTGGGCCCAGTCGCATGCCCTTGACGCCGAGGAACAGCAGGGCCAAGAGCACGGCCACCGCCTTCTGCTCATACCAGGCAATGTCATAGGAGATCGGCAGCTCATTGATGTCCTTGAGCCCAAAGGCCTCCTTGAGTTTCAGGGCGATAACGGCCAGGGAGTAAGAATCGTTGCACTGACCCGCGTCCAGCACCCGGGGGATGCCCCCGATGTCGCCCAAATCCAGCTTGTTGTAGCGGTACTTGGCGCATCCGGCAGTGAGGATCACCGTGTCCCTAGGAAGGTTCTGGGCCACGTCGGTAAAATAGCTTCTGACTTTTTGACGGCCGTCGCACCCGGCCATGACAATAAAGCGCTTGATGGCTCCTGATTTTACGGCGTCGATCACCTTGTCTGCCAGCGCAAGGACCTGGTTGTGGGCAAACCCGCCCACGATCTTACCCGATTCGATCTCGACCGGCGGCTTGCATGTCTTTGCCACTGCAATCGCCTGTGAAAAATCCTTGACTCCTCCCTCAGGCCTGTCCGCTATGTGCTGTGCCCCGGGATAATTCACCACGCCGGTGGTAAAAAGCCTTTCCAGGTAGGTGTTGTCTTTCTTGATGGGGATCAGGCAGTTGGTGGTCAGAATAATGGGCCCGTTAAAGGACTCGAATTCCTCGTTCTGGTGCCACCAGGAGCCGCCGTAATTTCCGACGAAATGGCTGTATTTCTTGAACGCAGGATAGTAGTTGGCGGGCAGCATCTCCCCGTGCGTGTACACATCCACCCCGGTTCCCTCGGTCTGCTTGAGCAGTTCTTCCATGTCCTTCAGGTCATGGCCGGAAATCAGGATGCCCGGATTGCCTCTCACGCCGATATTGACCTCCGTGATCTCGGGATTCCCATAGGCGCCCGTATTGGCCTCATCTAAAAGGGCCATGGCGTTCACGGCTGTGTCTCCGGCCTTCATGACCAGAGCAATCATCTCATCCACTGAAAGATCCTTGGTGGTTGAGGCCAAGGCCTCCATGAGGAATCCGTAGATATCATCCTTTTCATAACCGAGGATTGCGGCATGATCGGCATAGGCTGCTATTCCCTTGCACCCGATGATGAGCAGCTCTCTCAAGGAGCGTACGTCCTCGTTTTGGGCGGCCGTAATGCGAACCTCATCCGACATGGCCTTGTCTATGATCTCTTTCTTGTCTCCAGAGCTCCAGGTAGCGCAATCCTGGAGCGTACCGGACAGAGCGGTTCCGACCTTTTTCTTGACCTCATCACGTACCTTGAGACCTTCCTTGATCCGGTCGATGAGGACATCATCATCCCAGGCCACATTGGTGATGGTGGTAAAAAGGGCTTTACAGATAAAATGGGCCGCGCCCCTATCCACCGTGCCCGTCTCCTTCAGCTTCTCGCCGTAGACCGAGATGCCCTTGCACACATAGATGAGCAGGTCTTGCAGGTCCGCGGTCTCCTCGGGCTTGCCGCACACGCCCTTTACGGTGCAGCCTTGATTCTTGGCCGTTTCCTGACATTGAAAACAAAACATGGCGTATTCTCCTTTTTTTGTATGTAGGTATAGTCGGTTATTTCACATTCTTTTCACGACGCATTGTTTCTGCCGTTTCCCTGATCTCGACCAGGTCCTTCTTCATCTTTGCATACCCGTACCACGTGGAATAATCGTAGTTCAGGTGAAATGCGCCCTGGAAGGTCTTCATGCGGTGATCCATGAACATCTCGTAGAGGGTCTGCTCCACCTTGGTGTTGACATCATAGAAGGCCAAGAGATCCGGGTAGGCAGGGGCATCTTTTTTGCGGGGGATAATACCGTCCTTGTAAAGACCGGCTACGATTTCAATAGCCTCGGCAAAAAGCTTGTCGGCCGCCTTTACCATCTTATCGGCATTTTTCATGTTATGAGAGACAAAGCTTGGGGAATGACACTGCTCGCAGACACCCACGTAGCGCTGCCTTTCTGCAGCAAATTCTTCTTTGCTCAACCTGGCCACTTTACCGGCTTTGACAACCTCGAGCCTCGGGGTGGGATTCCCTGCGGGATCCAGCACACCCAGCCCCTTCAATATGGTGGCCCGGTACCCCATCCATTCAGCATCGTCTTCAGGAAGCCGTACCGCCAAAAACCCCCATGCGGAAAACACCCGGTGGTTCCCATCCGGCATGTGGCATGTCTGGCAGGTGGGGGCACGATCCTTGTTTTCAGGATCGATATCCCGGTTAATCAGGTAAGCCGTGCCGTGTTTTGCACCGGAATACATCTCCCACTGGGCGTGATCAAACCCCATGTGGCAGGTTTTGCACGCCTCCGGTTCGGCGGCCTCTTTCTTGGAAAATGCGTGACGCGTATGACAGTTCTGACAATCCATACCGTACGGGTAGTATTTTCTCTTATCGCTTCCCCGGGCCTCTTGATCGGCCATGCCCAGGGTATGGCACCCTCCGCCCCCTTTTTGTCCCTCGATGAATGCATCGGGCTGCATGTGGGTATAGGGCATGGCCTCAAGTGCGATCAGGCCGAGCGCGTGCTTGCCGGAAAGATATTCTTCTGCCTGTTTCTCGTGACAGCCTTGACAGGTAGCAATGGTGGGAAGCTGCGCCTTTTCCACATCCTTTTCGCTCTGGTGGAGGGTTCCGTGACAGTCGCTGCAATCGAGGCTTTCGGCCATTTTGCCCCGCTTGAAGTCCTCAACCTGTTTCGGCGATACCTTGAGGTGGCATTCCTCGCAGCTTGAACCTTCTGGCTGAGCAGCACTGATTCCGAAAAGAAGAAAAATCATTCCTATTACACAAGCAATTGAATTTCTGATCATGATCCCTTTCCTCCTTTCCTAGCTGAACCCATTCTCCTTGTGCTTCGCTGCAATAGCCGCAGCTAGATCATCCAATGCCTCAAAGTCGGAATCTCTCGGCAACCCCTTGCAAAGCACTGGGTTCAAGACCTCAGCCTTGAGATTGGGGATCATGCCCGCGAGGGTTTCCACGGCCTTGCCTCCCCATCCATAGGAGCCGATGATGGAGAGAAACTTCACCTTGGGCCGCAAGGCATTGGCCAAGAAGGTCGCGTACGCAGCCAAGGGATGTGGGCCGGCAAGAACTGTCGGGGTGCCTACCACAACAGTTGCCGCATCAACTAGAGACATGGCGAGCTTGCCGATATCGGTGACCGGAAGGGAAAACAACTCCACCCTGACGCCGTTTTCCACCAGGGCTGATGCCAGATGATCCACCATTTCTTTGGTGCTCCCGTGCATGGACACAAAAGGCAAGGAAACCAGATTTTTTGGCGCCCCCGTGACCCAATCCTTATAAGCCTCCTGGATCCAGGCCGGGTTGTCGTGAATCTGGCCGTGACTGGGAGCGATCATCTGAATGTCATACCCCTTGAGCTTATCGATATTTTTTTCGATCACGTTCCGGAAAGGCATCATGATCTCGGCAAAGTACCGTTTGGCTGCCTCGTACACACGCCCT
>CAYPNL010000059.1:0-7454 GCA_964412045.1 uncultured Desulfobacteraceae bacterium | reverse complement strand
GACAATGACCAGGTGCTTGTGCGCATGGTTTGAAGCGGCACGCTGATGCCCCCTGTTCAAGGGTATGATGGGAAAAAAGACACCCCCATGCCCATGCGTCTCACCAAGGGCGCCTCTTGTGCCTCGAGCAAAGGCCGGGATTCGTTTTCAAAAAGCTACCGTGTTACGATCTTTTTATCTTGACAGCAGATCAATGGCATCCTACACAACTCATCATTGCAAGATACAAAATGGAGATTGTAAACATCAAAACCACCTTTTTTTAGGCTGTGTGAAGGCTATCTCGTGCTTTTCATTCTGCAATCGAATTCTTCAAAATGTGACATAGAGGGCAAGATCTGAGCGTATAGAGACGGCTGGCGGGTATCCTTAAGCCTGGGGGTTATACTGTCGAGGAACAGTGGCCAAGAAATACAGAGTTGTTCTCTTCGGCGTGAATGTTGATGAAGGGGTCTTTCAAAAGAATATGGCCCGGCTTGGAGTCTCCGGTTCTCTATTAAAAGATTATCTTACCAAGGCACCTGTCGTGCTGGTAAGGGATTTAAACCTGGCTGATGCCCGGAGATATGCTGATGCCATTATCAACGCTGGCGGGTTCGCGAACATTCAGGAGACCGGAGAAACCCCTCAAACGATACCCTCTTACGGAAAATCGGTCGTTGCACCCCAGGAGGATTTTATGATCTGCAACAACTGCGGGTTTAAACAGAAGAGGGCCCCGCGTTGTGTGCGATGCGGTTTTGACGTAACTTCTTGCCCTCCGTAGGCCAACCCTAGGCCACTACCTTATAGACTATGTCCTTTTCCCGGACCCGTTCCTTAACCTGGATACCGATGAGATCACCGATGTTGGCCTCCTCGATTGCCTTATTATCCATCTCTATGCTCGTGACTTCCTCGGTAAAGTCAGTGGTATGGCCCTTGTACATCAAGGTATCACCCTTTTTAATGCTTCCCTTTGTCACCTTTATAGCAGCCACACTCGGCTTGGTAAAGAACTTTTCCACCACACCAACTTCTTCCTCAGCCATAGTCGTACCTCCACCACTAAAGGATTTTTTCTATCTCCTATAGCAATTATTTCACTGTCTGTCAACAAAACGCTTTGCTCTGTGTTAGGTTTGCTCTTCGCAGGTGGCCCGCTTGCACCTCGATGATTATGGGGTTGAATAGTATGCTGATTTCGGCTAAATTTAAAATGTTGGGAAAAACTCATGACCGGCTATTGGTTACTCCCACCTATGACAATATCCCCTCTCCACCCTGCGGGGGAGAGGGCAAGGGTGAGAGGTGTATTTTCAAGGCAAAAACTCAAGAAAATCCCTCTCCGTTAACCCACCTACAAGGGGGAGGGGGAATGGGAGTTTTTAGGAACTCCTCAAGCTTCATAACGATATGAAGGGCTCAAGACCAGTATTCGTTTTTTTAAACCGGGATAATCATGGAAGGATACAAAAAACGCCTAAGTGAGATACTCGCTGAGACGGGTGCGCTTTTTTTCGATAAGGGTCTGCGGCTCAAGGACCGGAGGCCCACACCCTATTTCGTCAACTTGGGAGGATTCAATACGGGTCGGCTCCTGCTTGAGTTGGGTTCCTTTTTCTCTGATATGCTCGTGAGCGAGTCTCTGACGGAAGAGATTGATATCGTTGTGGGACCTTCCTACAAGGGGAGCGCTATAGCATCAGCGGCCGTGGCAGCAATTTTCCGCGATCATGGAATTGACCTCCGATTTGATTACGACAGGAAAGAGGCCAAAACACATGGGGAGGGGTCTTCATCAGCGGGGTTGTTCGTCAACGGCACCTTCTTTGATGGGTGCAGGATTTTTATCGTGGACGATGTGGTTACCTCCATGGAGACGAAGTATGAGCTCATAGAAAAGATAGGGTCGGAGTGCGCGTTTCGTGGATTTCGCTTTGAGATACGAGGCTTGGGTATTGCGGTAGACAGGGAGCAGACGACCGCCGTGTATGATGAAAAGGGAGCCGTAGTCCTCGATACCAGCGGTTCAGATCCGATCAAGGAGCTACGGGAAAGGACCGGAGTTCCCTTTTTCTCGGTGGCGGGAATACAAGAGATCGTGGAGTACCTTTACAGCAGCAAGATCCCGCTCCTCATATCAGGGGAGCGCAGGGCCATGGATGATGCCACCAAGGCCGAATTCGATGCCTACATGGAGGCCTATGGGAGGATCAGATAAATCATAGGGTAAAGGGCACAGAGCGAAGCAGAGGCAGATAGATGGCGTGGGCGCCAACAGGTGATACATTCAAAGAGAATCTCCAGGTCATTCTGAGCAACAGAGAGCCGAAGAGGATTGCACTCGGAAATGCCCCTTATAAGGAGGCCTCTGTTCTCGTGCCGCTGTTCCGCAAGGATGAAGAGTTCTGGCTTCTGTTTACAGAGAGAACGAGTACCGTGGAATACCATAAGGGAGAGGTATCCTTTCCCGGGGGCACCGTGGATTTGGATGATAACACCTGGGAACAGACCGCTATAAGGGAGACCTTTGAGGAAATAGGCGTCCGGGAAGAGGATATCGAGATTCTGGGTCAGCTCGATGACATGAACACCCTCACATCCCAGTTTATCATTCATCCATTCGTCGGGATGATCCCGTTCCCTTATCCATTTCATATCAGCAGAAAGGAGGTTGAACGGCTGATTGAAATCCCTTTGCAGTTTTTTTTCAATTCCTCTCAACCGCGGCCTTACAGCATAGAGTATGGGGGAGAACAACTGAAGATACCGGCATTCATATATGGGGATGCCGTGATATGGGGAGCAACAGAGAGGATACTGGAGAATTTCATCGGCTTGATACGCCGCAGAATTGAATTGTGATGGCATTTCAGCTGATTTGTGGCAATTTTACTTTACTTTTTTCGGAGGAATACCTATCATCCGCGAAAGGAAACGATACGGTCGGGACGTGGCTCAGCCTGGTAGAGCACAGCGTTCGGGACGCTGGGGTCGCTGGTTCAAATCCAGTCGTCCCGACCATGTCCTATGCTATCTTCTTCAAGAATTAAAGGGAGTTAGGAAAAACACTAATTCCCTTTTTTTCTTAGTTTAGATTTACATTTATTGTTGTTTATGACATACAAAAAGAATGGTTCCTATGCGTTCATGCGGCTTACTATAAAGAGGAAAGATGATGCAAGATTTATTGGAATTTATTAAAAAACTCCAGTCTGACAAACGATTTGCTTCCTTTGATGAAGTTGCCGCTAAGCAAGGCATCGTTTTGAAGATACTATCATTGTTGGAGTGGGATCCATTCGATGTTGATGAAATCCAGCCCGAATACGCTAGGGGGGATAAGAGAGTCGATTTTTCATTAAGGAGCAACAATTCGAGTAAGGCGTTTATCGTTGTTGAAAAAGTCGAAAAGAATCTTGAGAATTCTCGAGAACAGCTTATGGATTTTGGCGCTAAGGAAGGTGTTACGATAGCGGTTTTGACAAATGGACTCACCTGGTGGTTTTTCTCTCCACATCTTAGTGGTGACTCCGAGGAGAAAAATTTCCTCACGATTCAAATTAATGAACAAAAACCTGACGAAATAACACAAAATTTTCTGGAGTTTCTTTCCAAACCGAGCGTTGTTTCAGGAAAGGCGGCAGAATCGGCAGAAAATCTCTATCACGCCAAACAGGAGGCGACTTTAATCAAAGAGCATCTTCCCAACGCATGGCAAGAAATAATGAACGAACCTGAAAAATGGCTTGTGGATATTGTCGTAAAGGTGACCGAGGGGCTATGTGGATATAAGCCCGACAAGGAAACAGTAAAAAATTTTCTTTCTTCTGATGCGGCAATAAAATTGGACCATTCTTCTTCGATGAAACCCGAACCTCCTTCCAAGCCCCAGGAAAAAAAATCGGTTCAGGAGCTTTATATAAGGAAGCCCATTCATGCGTTTACGTTTAAAGACAAGAAGCACATAGTCAAATCGTGGAAGGACATGCTTCTTAAAGTCTGCGAACTAATGAATGCGGAAGACAAGAATAAGTTTGAATTCCTGATCAATCTATCCGGCCAAGAAGAAGGCACCTTCAGCAAGGACAAAGACAGGATTCTCATATCTGAAAAGATTCCTGGCACCGATATCTATATGAATGTGGACCTTACGCCAAAGGCTACCTTAGCCGTCTGTTATGAGGTCATATCAGTATTTGGATACAAGGAGAGTGATCTCTCAATTGAACCCGAATAGTGGCTGATTGGACCCCTTTCTAGAGAGGTTAGTGCCACAGCGATCTTACAGCCAAATGAGATTCTATTCAGGGTTTCGCTTGGTAGTCATATACTATTCGGCCTTTGAATTATCAAAAAGCATAGCAGCTATACGTTAGTCGTAGGGTGTGACGAGTTATTATCCAATTACTCACCAAGCAACAGCAGCGGCACCCATGGCATGGCCTTTGGAGGGACAACCTTTATTTGTAATGTCAAATTCGTAAACGAATCTTTATTCCCGGTAGTGCCCGGGGCCTCAAAAGCAAAAGCACAGCCTGCGATGCCGTGTGTCGGATCCAGGGTGCCTGTTTTCCAGAAAAAATCATCCGTGATGGTGGTAGTGTCATTACAGATTTCAACCCAGTAGGTTCCTGCGCTCAGCGTGGAAGGATTCGGCAGATTCAAGATGAACCGGTATTCATCCACACCAAAGAGATGAAGGTATGATTTGATCGGCTGATATCTTAGTTTCTTATAGACGTCCCGCACGTCTTCGTGGGAGGATAAAATTTAGCTTATTGCCCTGTCCAGTTTTTGGGAAACCATCACATCCGCATGATAGCGTTTAGGTCAAGCGACGTGGTAAGACCGTGTAGCGCAGCACAATGATTGCCAGGAGTAGCAAACAGCTTGTGATTCCCGCACTGCTCACAAAAAGCTGGTTTCCCTCCGGAAGACATGCGGGCGAGCAGAAGATGTCTGTGAAAACATCAAGGCTAATGTGAAACAGAGCCACGACCATCACGCTGCCCTTGGATGCCAGGAAAAGCCACGTGAACGGAAAGCTCATCAACACGACAAACACTGTGAAAACAATACTCGAAACGATCACGTTCTGACCAGGATAGTTCATTCCCATTACCATCATGGGGAGGTGCCAGAAGCACCAGATCAATCCCACGAAGACCGTTGCCTTAATTTCACCCATGGGAAGAAGCCGGGGAAGGAGGTAGCCCCGCCAGCCGTATTCCTCCCCGATCCCGAGAGGAAGTTCCTTAAAGCTTTTCAGGATCAGCATGGGAAAGGCCAGCAAAAGAGAGCTCTGCCCCGGCCAGTTGAAGGTGCTTTGCCTGGTGGAAACGATGACTAAGACCAGCAGGACGGCATAAGCGATTGGAGCGAATAGGGCAATAAGGTAATATTTCCAGTTGCGCAGGATCCCAAGTGAGCCTTTCACTCCCTCACGGCTGACAAAAAGTCGCATAATCAAGGCGGCTATCATGGGGGCGAACATCCCGTTTGCGAAACCATAGGGGCCCGGGAAGGCGCGCAAGCCCTCCATGCCCTTCGTCAGGAACGGAATCCAGTAAATCCACGCCAGGAAATAGGCGATGAGGCTGAACACAATTATTTCGGACCACTTGGTTTTATCGGGGATTTGCATTCCTTATACCCTCCTGTTATGAAGATATTTCAATTTGCATTCAGGACTTAGGCCCGGAAACCAGGATTCCTTCTCACGACATGTCGGAAACCGGCTGCCGCCTATTGATTCACCGGTAGAGTCAGAAGCGGTCGGATCGAAAGCAATTCTCCCGCCTGTAATGAAAAGAGTGTTCCCATCAATACGAAATGTGCCTTGGATTCGGCATCGCTATCCGGAATGTAGTACCATCGGCCGCGGTAGAATACGGAAACATAGGCGTCCTTAGAAGGGATTTCGCTGGATCGTACCTTGATAAGACCCTTATGAAGGCCTTTCCGGTTAATAATGTTATGCGTTGTGATGGCATTTTTCCGCGCTAGACCCCGTTCCACCTCTTCCTCAGGAACCTCTACGTGCCGTGCGAGGTCGTAGAGAATTCCAAAGCAACTTTTGAACCTCACGGTTACCGTGTCGTGTCTACCCGTTTCCTCAATGCCGAAAGTGAGATCCCTGACCGGTGTCAGTTTGATGATCGATATGATCTTGCCATCTGGGGCATTAATCCTTTCAGGATTGATTCCAAGAAGCTTCTCGACTTCTTCGGCCTCTTCCGGTCCGGTATATCTTAGCTGCATTATGCCGGTTCCCTGCTCATCTATACTGACAAACTCGATATCACCGCGTGTCTGCATCCGGCCGAATATTCCAGCGAGGTCGAGGAATTTACCGTATGGTTCGTCTTTGCCTTTCATGAGGCCGGGCTCATAATTATGAAGTTCACCGAACGATTCTACGATGAGCCACATGAGAGATTCGATCCCCACACCTAACCGTGTAAGGATGAGAAACCGATCCAGAGTAATTTCCTCCATAAGCTGCTTGAGTGCGTCTTTTCCCTGAACAGGGGTGTAGGTAATGGTCGGCTTCTCGCCGTAAGAGGTGCCGATCCTCGGATTCAAGGAATTGGTAAAGATATCAGTTCGCTTATCATAGAATATCCCTGTCAGTCCTGCCTCGGCTGTGAAGCTGAATGAAGACGAAATCGAGCCGACCTGAAGGAAAAACAGCGGCTCCAAATATTTGGCCCGAACAAGATTGAGCAACAACTCCTCATTATTACTCTTTTGAATACTCACATTGTAATCTAATCTGTTTCCCTTCAGTGATTGTGGTCCGAGAGAGCAGCCGATCAGGACAGAACAGAGAAATATCCCCAGAAGAATGATTTTTTTAGCATGGTTTCGCGCTTTTTGATTCATTCGATCTCTCCTTAATGTGTTTATTGTGTTGCATCATCATAACATCAATTATCAAAGAGTTTGGCCTGTGTCAGCTATTTTTGAGGCTTTATAGGGCATGGTGACAAACTATTCCTGGTTATCAGATGCGTTTTCCGGGTTTCCAAAAAAGTATTTGTCAAACCACTTTTGCTCCTCCACCAGCTTGCGCTTCTGGTGAGCTATGAGAAGAGGGACATGCCCTTCTCCAGGGAAAATATATAATTCCACCGGAGCATTGCCGTGCTTCTGGATACCGCGGTAGGTTATCCAGGTCATGTTGGGAGCCACATTGACGTCTTCGGCAGGCTGGAACATGATCACCGGGGTCTTGACCTTTGCGGCATTGTAAAACGGCGCTCGGGCAGGATCCTGGAACAGATTCGGGTCCTCTATAGGATCGCGACCGAAGAGGCTTTTCACGAAGACATCTCCGAACATCGATCCGCCCCATTGGGATAACCATTCCGCCCCTCCCGCCCCGCAGGAGGCGACCTTAAACCTTTGGTCATGCACAATGAGCATGTTGGAGATTACTTCGAAGGGATAATTGTTCATATTTGCTC
>CAYPNL010000058.1:0-8471 GCA_964412045.1 uncultured Desulfobacteraceae bacterium | reverse complement strand
GTCAGCTCTCGCTCGATCTCATAGACGTGCTGATGGCCCGTCACCCTATAGGCATTCATTGACTCATGACGAGCCGGAAAGTGGAAAAGCGGTGAAGGGGTTTTTCCGGCCCCCGATACGCCGCTCTTTCCATCAAAGACCATGCCTTCCCTCTCGACCAGGCCGAATTTGAGGGCCGGTACGATTCCCAGTATGCAGGCTGCTGCATAGCAGCCTGGATTTCCTACCAGTACCGAGCTCGCAATCTTTGTCCTGTGGAGCTCTGGAAGTCCATAGGTAGAAGAGGAGAGGATGCCAGGATCAGCATGTATCTCTGCCCTTCCAATCCTTTTAGCATAGGATGCATAGCTCTGGCTATCATTGAACCTGAAATCTCCGCTGTAATCAATCACCTTGATACCCCTGTCAAGCCACCTGCGGGCATCTTTCTGGCCAACTCCGTCCGGTGTGGCATAGAATACGATATCGAAATCATCCGGGCATTCTGGATCGAGAGGATCAAAGACCTTGAGATCGCAGAATCCCCTGAGGTGTGGGTATATCGTGCTGATTGGCTTTTCGATATCGTGTTTTGCCATGAGAGCGCCGATGGCAACAGAGGGGTGGTTTATCAATAACTCTATTAACCCTACGCCACCGTAGCCCGTTGCTCCTATTACTCCGACTCTTATTCGTTTTTTCGCCATGTTTTTACACACTAAATCTAAATTTGATTATATCGCCATCCTGAACCTGGTATGTTTTACCCTCCAGCCTAAGATGTCCTTCCCTTTTCGCATCCGCTAAGCTTCCATATCTCATGAGCTGCTCGTAGGCGAGGACCTCTGCCCTGATGAACCCCTTCTTCATATCCGAATGTATGGACTCGGCAGCATCGAGTGCGATGGTACCTTTGGGTATGGCCCATGATCGCACCTCACTTCCCTCTACCGTAAAAAAGGAAATGAGATGTAAGGTTGCAAGACACCGCTTGATAACCCTATCAGGGAGTGATCTGTCAACATGAAATTCGGATAAGAATTCCTCTGTCTCTTCCGGCTCCATCTCGGCAATCTCCATCTCCAATGTACCTCGAATGACCATAACCTCTATATCCCGTGGGATTCGCGGCATCTCTGGCGGCTCCTCATCTTCGTCAGAGTTGTTTGTAATGATCATCTGGGGTTTGGCGGAGAGAAAGGTAAAGCCCTTGAGAAGGGGGGAGGCTGCTATTTCCGGGCTATCCGTTAAGGGACAATCCTGGGAGAGCATTTCCCTGCATTTTTGAAGCAGGGTAAGCTCATCTTCGCTTATCTCTCTGCCCTTTTTCCCATCGGAATGTATTTTCTCAATCCTCTTCTCGGTCACCATGAGATCGTTTAATATAAGCTCCGATTCCAATTGAAAGAAATCCTGCTCAGGTGTGGGAGGAGAGCCGCCATATAGCTGAAAGTTTCTCACCACATGGATCAATCCATCGCATGACCTCACCTCGGTGAGCATACTATGTTCCTGTTCCCTCTTCCCATGATCCGAATCGGCGATGGTTCCGGGCAGGATATACTCGACCTTGGAATAGACGGTCTTATCCGGATGAAATATTTCCTTGAGCTGATCGACCCTCTCATCTGCTACGTTGACGGTACCGAGGAGCCGATCACCCTTTTTGGCCCTCTCCGAACCCGAAAGCCCCTTTGCTCCGGTCAAGGTGCTGTAGATAGTGAACTTACCCGATTGAGGTAATCCAATGATGCCTATTTTCATGACAATCGCTGCACTGCCCTAGCTATATTGCCCTTTATCTTCTTGTTGGTGTGGTAGAGATTAGTGAGCAGAGATTTCATCTGTGCCCTCCTCGATGATCCTGCAGTAGGGCATCCGCTCTCGATCACGGGAAAGCCCATCTCATCGGCATATCCCTTTATTATGGTCTCATCCAACAGGTAAAAAGGCCGTATGATGGTAAGGGATCCATGAAACAATTCCTGTACCGATTGCATGGTGCTCGCTGATCCCGCAAAGAGGAGGTTCAAAAAAAACGTCTCTATGAAGTCATCCTTGTGGTGGCCAAAGGCTACCTTATTGCATTTGAGCTCCGCAGCCTTCTCGAATATGGCCTTTCGTTTAAGGCGAGAGCACAGAAAGCACGGGTTTTCCCTGTTATTATTTGAGTGGGCAAACGGTCCAACAGTAGTGTTGATTATTGCATGGTCAAAGGCGTGTCTGATAAAAAACTCCTTCATCCTCTTTGCCGTAGACGGGGGAAAGCCCAGATCTATGTGTACCCCGATGATATCGTAGTGTATCGGTATCCTTTTCAGCCGTTCTCGCAGCAACCACAGAAGCGATATGCTGTCCCGGCCCCCTGACACGGCTACCATCACTCTATCGCCATCCGCAATCATTTGAGAACTGTTTATGGCCCTTCCCATGAGCCGCCTCATTTCCTTTGCCACATAGCTCAATGGCCGCTTCCCTGTCTTTCCCCGAATATCTTGGTTCCGATCCTCACCAGATTGGCCCCTTCTTCTATGGCAATCTGGTAGGAATTGGTCATTCCCATTGACAGATATTTCATTTCCACATTGGGCTGGCGAAGATCCTTGATCTTCTCGAAGAGCTGTCTCGTTTTTATAAAGTAAGGACGTGAATTTTCAGGATCCCCGAACCTTGGTCCCATGGTCATAAGGCCCATAATCCTGATATGACTCAACAAGGAGATCGCCTCCACAAGATGAATGACTTGCTCTGGCAGAACTCCGTGTTTTTGCTCTTCCTCACCGCTGTTGACCTCAATCAAAACAGGCATGACTTTACCGCGCTCCACGCAGCATTTTTCTATCTCTTCTGCCAACCGAAGGGAATCAACTGATTCGATCATATCAAAGATCTCAATAACCTTTTTAACCTTCTTTCTCTGCAAATGTCCAATAAAGTGCCATTCCGGGTTTCCTACTACCTCTTTGACCACCGTCAGCGCATCCTGGAGATAGTTCTCTCCCACCATAGTAACGCCTGCCTTTACCGCCTTCGAGATCTCATCGGCATTTCGTTCCTTGACAGCGGCAAGCAGGGTTACTCCCTGTGGAAGCTCTCTGAGCAGCAGCTTCACATTCTCATCTATCATGGGTTCCACCTCTATGCGATAGGGTATTGTTAATCTAAACCCTTTGCTTCTCGTTGTTCCTTATAAATCTCCATCTCCATTCGCGAAGCGTTCAAGGCATTCCGGACTTGTTTATCCCGCCTGGGCTTGATTGTCGGCAATCGAATGCTCGTTACCTTTGCACAGGAGCGCGGCAACGGGGCACACCTCTACACAGGCGTAACATTGGTCACAGATATCCATTGCCTTATCCTCCTGCCCAAAGAAGCTTATCACGGTATCGAGCCCCCTTCGCGCAAAGCTTATCATAGGTTGACCGTTCTTCTCCCTGCATACAAACACGCATCTCCCGCATAACACACACCGGTCGGGAACATGCCGAATGTAAGGGTGATCCTCCTCTATGCGAACTTCTCTTTCTATCTTCTCGAGCCTCTTGAGCTTGAGCCCGAATTGCAGGTGTTTGGCGATCCTTTGAAGCTCACACCTTCGATTGGCCGGACAGTTCTTGCAGTCGACATGGTGAACGGAGAGCAGCAACTCAAAGGCGGTTTTCTGGAGCCTTCTCACACGCTCCGTATCGGTCTTGACGACCATGCCTTCCCGTATCCTCACCCTGCAGGAGGTTACTGGCTGCCGATAGCCCTCGATTTCAACAAAGCAAAGTCTGCATGAACTCGGTGGATCTTTCATCTCCTTCAGGTAACAGAGATTGGGGATGTATATCCCATTGTCCAAACAGGCTTGAAGCAGCGTCATTCCCTCCTGGGATTCGATCTCCCTGCCGTCAACTATCAATTTTGCCATGCCTTAGCCTTCCTTTGGTCGCTCGATTCGGGGTACGAGTTCAGGCGGAGAAACCTTTCTGACCGCATCGTATTCAGGTGGGCATGCGGTCATACATTCCCCACACTTCACGCATAGTGTCTGGTCAATGGCCTTCTTCCTGGTTGAGGTGGTAAATATTGACTCCGTGGGACAGCTCCCAACGCAGGCATCACATCCCCTGGCGCAGCGGTCTAAATCGATAAAATATGCCGTTAATGGCCTGCACATCATGGCAGGGCATCGCTTCTCATTGATGTGTGCCTCGTATTCATCCCTGAAATACCTGATACTTGTTAACACAGGATTAGGGGCCGTTTTGCCCAGCCCGCATAGGGACCCCTCCTTTATGTCCAGGCTCAAATCCTCGAGAAGATCTATATCGCCTTTCCGGCCCTCGCCTTTTGTGATCCTCTCTAAAATGGTTAATAGATGTCGCGTCCCGATCCTGCAAAAGGTACATTTACCGCAAGACTCATTCTGGGTGAAGTCAATGAAATATCGCGCTACATCAACCATACATGTGTCCTCATCCATCACCACCATACCACCCGAACCCATCATAGCGCCGGCTTGAGTAAGGGAGTCGAACTCGATTGGAGTATCGAGGCACTCCTCGGGAAGACATCCTCCTGAGGGACCTCCGATCTGAACTGCTTTAAATGTCTTTTTTTTCGGGATTCCTCCGCAGACGTCAAAGATAAGCCTCCTGAGTGTAATCCCCATAGGGATCTCAACAAGGCCGGCATGCACAATGCTTCCCACCACGGAGAAAATGGCTGTTCCAGGGCTTTCCTTCGTTCCTATCCCGCGAAACCATGCCCCATTTCTCTCGAGTATCGGGGCAATGGAACCAAAGGTCTTCACGTTATTAATCACCGTAGGCTTCCCCCACAGACCTCTCTGGGAGGGGTAGGGTGGTCTGGGATGGGGCATTCCCCGTTCGCCCTGGATTGACTGGATAAGTGCCGTTTCTTCTCCGCATACAAATGCCCCCGAGCCTTGAAACACCTCTATCTCCAGATCAAAGCTAGTCCCGAGTATTTCCTTCCCCAAGATTGTGAGTTCCCTTGCCTGTTCGAGTGCCCTTTTCACGATTTTTACTGCAAGGGGATATTCCGCCCTCACATAGATGATTGCCTGTTGAGCCCCTACTGTATAAGCGCATATGGCTATACCCTCGATCACTTGATGGGGATTGCTCTCAAGGATAGCCCTATCCATGTATGCGCCTGGATCTCCCTCGTCTGCATTACAGATGACGAACCTCTCAGGTTCCTCGGCGTTTTTCACTATTTCCCACTTTGCTGCTGTCTGAAATCCGGCGCCGCCTCTTCCCCTGAGTCCTGATTCTCGAATCTCACCGAGGATCTTATCCGGGGGAAGGGAGAGGGCCTTGGCAAATCTCGAGTATCCTCCCTTCGCGATATAGTGATTGATATCCTCCGGATCAATTAGCCCACAGTGTGCCATGAGGATCCTCTCCTCACTGCGAAATCGGGAAAAATCCTTCACTGTGGGAATAAGATCATTCTCCTCCGTGGCGCCGAGAACATACTCGAAGAGGGGATCACCCTCTTCGAAGAACGCCTTTACCAGCGTCTTGGCCTTTCCAGGGGTCATTTCATGGTAGAGGATAGGAGGAAATCCAGGGTTCTCAACCATAACGAGTGGTTCAGCATAGCAGTGCCCGAGACATCCCACGGGGATAATACGGGCCTCTATCTCTCGTTCCTTCAGGGTATCCTCAAAGGCCTTCTTGACCTCCATAGCGCCGGAAGCCAGTCCGCAGGTAGCCATGCCAATGTAAATGTTTGGATGGGTATTGCTCCTGAGTTCCCCTATACGCCGTTCCGCCTCATCCCGGATGGGTGAGAATAGCTCATAGGCCGATTGTTTATTGGTTTGATTCACCTCGCTGCTTTTCCCTTTGTTGTCGTTCCTTTTCTATCTCAAAACCCAGAATCAGCCCCTCTACCTTACTGGGAGCCATATGCCCATGCACGGTCTCCTCGACTATCGCCACGGGAGCCAATGCGCAACATCCCACGCAGGCAACTTTGTCTATGCTAAATTCCCTGTCCTGTGTCGTTTCTCCTGCCTTGATCTCGAGTTTTCGTTCGAAGTTCTCCAGGATTATATCGCCACCCTTCACATGGCAGGCCGTTCCGAGGCATACCTTGATTTGATGTTTCCCTGGAGGGTGAAATCTGAACTGATTGTAAAAGGTAGCGACGCCATAGACCTCACACGTGGAGATATTTAAATGAGTTGCCACCATCTTTAGTGTCAAGGGGGCCAAGTAATGATGCCGTTCCTGAATTTTTTGTAATATGGGCATGAGATCGCCCCTATGGCGGCCAAAACCTTCCAGTATCGAGCCTATGTCGCGAAACATAGCCTCGTCTTCTTGCTCGATTTCAAATCTATAATGCACTTCCATACCTTTATAAAAAAACAGGTTAGGATATTGAACTATTTTTTTACTTTCAAGGATAATTATCTGATTTGTTCTCGTTGGCCTCAAGCCAGACTTTAATAGTGCCGAAATCATCCCTCAGCCTTCGCATGGCTTGCCCTCTATGGCTCACCTCGCTCTTTTCCTTTTCCGTTAGCTGAGCGAACGTCTTTCCGAGGGGCGGATACCAGAAGAGGGGATCATACCCAAAGCCATTCATCCCCCGAGGATCACGAGTAATCTCTCCTGCACACCTACCAGTGTAGATCCTTGTTTGCCCTGATGGTTTTGCAATGGCGATAGCACAAACAAAGCTTGCATGTCTATTATCTTTTTCCCTCATGGCCTCGAGAAGTGTACGGTTGTTGGCAGCATCATCGGTTGGCTCTCCCCCATAACGTGCCGAACGAATTCCCGGAGCCCCGTTTAAGACCTCCACCTCAAGGCCTGAGTCATCGGCAATCGCAGGGATGCCCAGCATCCTCGCGGCATATCGTGCCTTGCCCTTTGCAATTTCTTCAAAGGAAATCCCTTCTTCCTTTACCTCGGGAAGATTATCGGATTCAGCAAGGCTCCGAATTGCAACAGGAAAGCCCTTGAACAGCAGGGCGTATTCCCTCTGTTTCCCCGTATTACGGGTTGCTAGGACCAGGATTACTTTCGCCATAAGCCGCATGCCTGTATGGAGCTAAACAGACCAATATTTTCGGTTCCCCACAAACGATGTTTTTGACCTTGCTGCGTCTTGTTTACCATATATCACTTGATTAGTTATGCAAAGCTTTTTATAAAATAGCTGGTCATGAATACACGTGAGATTAGACATTCAAGATTACTTATGGGCACAGAAAAAACATTTGTCATCGGGGATATTCACGGTTGTTTGGGCATGCTCAAGAGGTTAATCGATAAGATACCCTGGGACCCGTCCAAGGATAGACTTATATTCATTGGCGACTGCATAGACAGGGGAGAGGATTCTCGTGGCGTCGTTGAGTACGTCGTAACCCTTAAGCAGGATTTCAAGAACGTTCAATGTCTTATCGGAAATCATGAATATATGCTGCTTGACTATTTATCCGGTAAGGATCTCCAGACCTACATTTTAAATGGTGGCGGAGCTACCCTCACCAGCTATGATAGGGCAAGACAGAATAAGGATGATCCCCTTATCCCAACCGCACACCTCGAGTTTTTATCCTCGCTTTTGCCAATGATCGAACTCGACAACTACTATATCGTGCATGCTGGCTTTCGGCCCCATGTTCCCATTGAAGATCAAGAGCTCTTTGATATGCTCTGGATTCGAAACGAATTTTTACTCTCCGAATATAATTTTGGGAAGGTAGTAATATTCGGGCATACCCCACTTAACAACCCCATAGTGATGAAAAATAAGATAGGGATTGACACAGGAGCAGTATTTGGTAATCGGTTAACATGCCTTGAGCTCCCGGAGATACGCTTCCATTCAGTTGAACCGTAAGGCCTTTCCGATTGTCCAAGCGACACACTCTGACCATTGCAAGAGCCTCGATAGATATGGATCAGGTTACCCACCTTTTACCATGGTCCTTCTTTCGCCCAGAAATATCGCTCAGGCTTCTTGAGGGTATCCTTGACTTTCTATCATTTACAGGGTATTTTATCTTCGAATTGTGCGTCTAGGAAGCCATAGCCATCTAATCCAAACACTATCGGGAGGGACCTATTGATTGAGCTTGTCGTAAAAGGCGGACCCTTTATGTATCCTATCCTATTCTGTTCGATAGTGGCTCTTGCTATTTTCATAGAGCGGCTATGGCTCGTGAGACGAAAATCGGTGATACCAAGGGATTTCATCGTCAAGGTTGAAGAATTAGTGAAACGTAACAAGATATCCGATGCAGTTTTCCTCTGCCAGGGAAATGGTTCTTCAATTGCCAGAATTTTTCTCTCGGGTCTGAAAAACGTCGGAAGGGGAATGTGGCTGGTAAAGGAGGCTATAGAAGAGAAGGGAAGGAGGGAGGGGGTCATTCTGGAAAGAAATGTGGGGATTTTGCTAACCATAGCGAATCTAAGTCCCTTACTTGGTCTGCTGGGTACTGTTTCCGGAATGATAAA
>CAYPNL010000057.1:0-16817 GCA_964412045.1 uncultured Desulfobacteraceae bacterium | reverse complement strand
TGAGAGGATCGCACACCAATCATTATCCGTGACGCCAAAAAAGCCATTCATTTCGCATCTCCTGGAACATTTACGATCTAACAAGAGTCAAACGTAGACTTATTCACTCAGATATTGAATACCCCGGTTTCGCAACAATTACCTGTTTTTTGGCTGACCCAATGAAATTGCGTAAATCCCTCGAAGAAACCTTGACGAATCTTATGTTATCTTGGTTCGAATTCATGATCTAATCTCACATACAAAAATCATCTTTTACTTTCTCTCTGCTTTAAC
Organism: uncultured Desulfobacteraceae bacterium; assembly: GCA_964412045.1. Lineage (GTDB taxonomy): Bacteria > Desulfobacterota > DSM-4660 > Desulfatiglandales > B25-G16 > B25-G16. Next base: position 16,541 of record CAYPNL010000057.1, on the reverse strand, counting down.
ATAGCCCTTATATCTTGACCTATGTGCTCAATTTGATTTGATGACCCCCGAGTAGTTCAGCATGCAGGGGATGGCAAGTTAGAATAATGAGCTGTTTGTCTACTGCAAAATCCTTTATCGATTCAGCGGCTTTCGTTTGCCGCTCAGGATCAAGGTCAACAAGAGGATCGTCCATGATCACAAAGCCTTCCTTTTCTTCGAGAAACATCTTTGTTATTCCTAACCTCAAGGCGATCCCAAGTACATCCATCGTTCCTGTGGATAGATTATCATATGGCATTACCACGCCATCTTTTCTGTGGAAACCGCTTGGGATGCTCTCTTGCATTTCAACTGCTTCATATCGTCCTCCTGTCATCTTCTGAATCAATTCTGAGACACTCGTTTCCAGGCCTTTGTAGGTCGAGCTATCCATCTCCTCAAGCAAACTTTCCATGCTTCGTTTTATCCTCGCTATAGCCATGCCCTTTTTCAGTTCTGCATCAAATCGTTCCTCTGCTTCAGTCAGATCCCTTTCAATTTCCTCAACAGATCTATCGGGCGCTCTTCCCTCCAATCGGATTCTGTCTTGAATCAGCTCATTATGTTCATCCTTCAAATCCTTGAGCCTGGATTCCATCTCCTCATACGTAGCAATGAATGCATCTGCATCCTCTATCCCTGACGGTAAAGGCTTCAATGCGCTGAGGGCCTTCTGTTTCTCTTTTCTTGCCCCAGCACCCCCCGCAAGCCTCTCAAGTAACGTATGATGATCACCGAATTCTTCAGCGTATTCTTGGAGCTTTACCTGAAGCTCAAAGAGCTCCCCTTTAAGGCTTTTGATTTCTGCCTTTGTATCTGCCGCTTTGCCAAGAATCTGCTCAAGTTCCCTCTCGGGCTTTTTGACCTGGAGTCCCTTCGCTTTATCCTTTAAGTCTTCATAGGTGAATTCCCCCAGCTCCTCTTCAAGGTTTGATTTCGCATTCTCTAGCTTTGCCAGCTCTGCTTTATAGGCTGTGTTAGCGGTTTCGGCCTCTTCAAGGCTTTTCACCTTCAATTTCCGAAGAAGGTTTTCGATCTCTTCTTTTGCCTGCTCATATTCTGTCAGTATTTGGCTGTAGTCCACTTCACCGGAGATTACTTCCAGGTCCCATTCAGGGTGTGACACGATCATCCTTCCATCTGCCTGAAGGTCGAGTGTTTCCCCTCCTTTTATTTCGGTTCGGACCTTATCATCTAAGCCTTTCTGAATCTCCAGCTCGGTGTCCAATTTAGGTGTAAATTTGGCGGAGAGCTCGCCGGCTGACAAAGACGCCTCAATTCTGCTTTTAATATCAAACGCCACTCTGATGCCCTTCAGATCTTCATCTGAGAGTTTCTCAACCCTTTTCAGGCGTTCACTCGCCTCCTCCAGGACTTTCTTCTTTATCTCTATTCTGCCGTATTGATCGAGAAAGGCCTTTTCTTTTTGATACCTCTCGGCTTCTTCTTTCTCTGCGTTGAGCTTTTTTTCTTTTTCTTCCAGTTCGGGAACCTTTTTGCTTATCTCGGTAACCTTGACTTCAGTTACAGGCCAGTCCTTATTGATTTTTTCCAACTTCTCGTACTGCAGATCAAGCCCTTTCAGCTCAGCCTCGATCTGCCGTCGTTTGACGGCATCTTCCTTGGGTGACTTATTGTTCTTGACGTATGATTCAGCCTTGTTCACTTCGCCTGCATGATCGGATATTCTCTTATTTATCTCATCCAGCTTCTTCTCATAGAACGAAGCATCCTCCAGCGCCTTCCTCAGCCTTTCCTTTTCATAGAATAGCTGGGTGATACTGCCGGCGCCCTTTTGCCAAGGATCTTCAATCCCTCGGTTCCCCTCCGGGTAATTGGCGCTGATATTCCATCGGCTAAAAAAGCTATTGCAAGAGCCCTCGATTTTGGCCCTGAACGCATCTACAGACACCCCATCCATCTCCATCACCGTTTTTCTCAGGAGATCTCCAAGCGATTCCAGGGTTTCCTTATCGCCCTGAATATCACGGACCGTTCTCGACAACCCATCTTGATAGGTCATCATGACCGTCTTGCAGGCGCCTTCAGGAACCTGGAGACATTCCCTGATTATCTCCTGTATCGCAGCATCATCGGTCATGACCGAGCCGTCGGGAAGGGTCAGTGACGATGATCGAGAAGCGCCCCACCTTCGTTGCAGAATAAAGTTCTTCCCCTGGTTTTTGAAATGAATACTGGCTTCAATCGTGTCGCCGCCCCCAACCGGGATAAAACGGCTCATCTGCTTTGTTAATTTGGCAGGGGTGAGACGTGAAGGGGTAAACAAGGTATTTTCAACGGCATGATAGATGGTGGATTTTCCTGATTCATTAAGCCCTACAAGGACATTCATCCCCTCTTTGAGATCAATTTCTTTTTTAGAGAGTCCCCCGAAGGTGGCAATGATTACCTTTTCGATAATCATCTCTTGGTCTCCCTGATGACCTCATAGGCTGCCTGCAGCGCCTCGAAATCCCGGCTCTCCGCAAGCCGCTTCAACAACCTGTAAGGGAAAGAATGCTCGGTAAATTCCCTATCAATGACATCCGGCGTGATCTTTATTGTTACTTCGGTAGGATCGAACTGAAACAAGGTCAACTTTTTTTCCAAATCGTCACGAATCAGGCCCAGTTTTTGATATTCCTCTTCCGGAAGCCTCCCTTTCATCTTAAGCTTTAACAGGGTGTTTCTGTGTGCAGGATCGGAATATTTGGCCAGGATCTCTTCGGCATCCTTCCAGGCGCCGATCTCTACCTCTTTGTGCACAAACCGATAGGATCCTGTGCTCACGAAATTCGCTGTAATCCTCTTATCTTCGGCGATTTCTATCAAGAGGCTTTTTCCTTCATGGCCGCAGTCAAACCCGTCCGGCTCAGGAGTCCCCGGATAAAAGATCTTGCTCTTAGGTCCCGGTATGGCTGGGTAGGGAATATGCGTATGGCCCATTAACCAGAGATCCAGCCCGCAGGATAGCAAATCGGATTCGGTCATTGGATAGTAGTCCTTATTGAAATCAGGAGAAAGACCTTCAAGGCTACCGTGTGCTATGCCGATATGGAATTGTACCTCCTCATCCTTCTCAATCTTCCGAATCCATCCGATGCTATTCTCCGCAGAGTGCTTTGAATAGCAGGGAGCCGCATATAGGGTTGCGTCCAAATCATAGGGTTTCAGGGTATAGGGCTTGCTGGATTCCAGTACAAGAACATTATTATCAGCGAAGCCTTTGAAAATCGCCCACAGGCCATCGTGGCGCTGAGTGATAAAATCGTGATTGCCTGGCAGGATTGCAACTAATCTACCTTGAAAGTCGCCTAAAATATCTGCTGCACGCTGGATATCACCTTTGGCAACTGAAACCCTGTCAAAAAGATCGCCGCCAACCACGAACAGCTCGCAATCCTGCTCATTAGCAATATCAACACACCGTTTCAGTGCTTCAAACCTGGCTTCGATAAGCTTTTCTTGGGCGCTCGGGTACCCAGCAAATTTCAGGCCGAGGTGGACATCTGAAGTAAGAAATATCCTCATATTCTATACCTTCAGGAAATAGTTTCCTTCGTTAGGTTTATCCAAAAACTGCTTGCGCTTCCTTAGCTAGCCCGACTAAGAGAAAATAACCTTTTTACATTTAACTCTAACATCCACAATGTTTACTTGAAAGGTTTCTGTAAAAGCGTCTCCTTGCACTTCCAGAGCAGTTACAATCGTACTTAAAACAATCTGATACCTGGTCAATAGTGTCCAACACATTCTTCAGAACATGAGGTGATAGGCTGGCTGTTGAGCCTGTTGGGTAGTGACTAACCCAATTAGAGATCAAGGCAGGGACATGAATATTGTCGAAATCATTGATTTGTGCAGAATTTAAAATCAATGTACCAGCTCTCTTGTGCAGTTCCATTGCTCCTTTAATGGCTTTTAGGCCATTTTGAACCATTTTTCGGTCATCCCTTATTGAGAAATCTAAAGGCACCGTGACATTTACTTCCCGAATTATCTCAAGAATTTTGAATTCCAGGTATTGACGCAGGAGCGGCTCAGCTTGCTGCGTATCACCAGCATTCAAGAAGCTTTCAGCTTCAAGTCTAAGATGGTTGGCCTCTTGTGCTTGACTTAAAACGTATCCTTTGGGCGGCAGACCACTTAACCTCTGATGGTGCCAGCCTTTAGTTCCTGAAAAGGTGTCGAAATATTTTTCAAGTAACCCATCATGGCTGAGAATTATCAGCTGGAGCCCATCAGGATTTGCCGGCAGCGCAACATCATTCCTTAATAACTCCATTAATGCATATTGGTGGCCAGCATCAAAGCTTGAGGTTACGTCATCGAGTACCATGAATTGAGCTGTGGGTTTATCATTGATTGCAGCACATAAATACAATGAAATCGCAAAAGCATTTCTATAGCTTTCAGGAAGCAAAGTTGTTGCTGCCACATCTTGGATGCCATAAAAGTTTTCGAGTCTCAGATGAAGATCCTCAGCTCCCACAGCCTTTTTAAGCTTAGGAATAATCTCAGGGTTGTTAGTAATCTTTGCATAGAGCCCGCGATAGTGAGCGTCAATTGACTTGGTTTTTTCTTGTGAGTATGCGGATTCCGCTTGCGAGAATAATGCTGATGCGATCTCAATAAATTGCTTCCATCGATTTATTCTCTTTATCTTTTCTTTAATGCCAGATGCAGACGGCAAATTGCGATATTCCTCAATCGATAATTTTAACTGTGCAGAATATTCAACTTGTTGAGTGAGCGATACTAATGATTTAGGTAGGCCTTTCTCAATATTCACTTTGTTGGCCTTCAGTTCTTTTAGAGTTGTTTGTCTCATTGCTTCAAGCCTGGCAAGATGATCAACAGCATTGTCTATATCGTTTTCATCTATTTCTTTATCTCTGAAAAGTTCATGGAAGCTCGAATAGAGTTTTTCGAATGTTCTATTTTGAATTGCAGGCGCATTCTCAACATTCTTCATTCTTGAAATCCATCTGGCGTTATTCCAGCAAGTTACTATGCTACTTTCAGCTTGTTCCACGATTTCATACTGTTTGAGGTTCTCTTCCATCGCTTGCAATAGGGACGTTTGCAATTTTGTATTACAAACTGGACATGTGTATGGATCTTCCCATTTTTCGCTGTGTAAGACTTCCTGGACCACTTCATATAGCTTTTTAAAAAGAGATCCCCTTGTTTTACTAAGTGCTTGATTTTTCTCTTTTATATATTGCTTTAACTGATTTTGTTCCTCTGACTCATTGGAGATTGGCTCAAGTCTTTCCAATTCAGCAATGGATCTTATGGCATTGCTCAATTCATTGCGCTTGTCGCTCCCTTCTGCTTTCTTTATCGCTTCGTGGATAGATTCAAAATCAGCGTTAAGAATATCTTTACCGACAAGGAAAGGTTTGATAAGTTGCGCTTTTTTCAAAACGTCGGTTGCTTCACAGGCTATGTTTTTATGGTTGGAGACATCCTGTTTTTCCTTTCCTGTAATTCTGCCATAGTTTTGACAGATTCTGTCTTGAAGAGACTTTTCCGCTTCGATTAAGTTCTTATACTCGGTTTCAAGAACATTTAGCTTGAAATCATTGTTTATGTTACGCGTGTCAGATAGGACATTGAGTATCTGGCGAAGTTCGGAAAGCTTAGAACTTCCAAGTAAGGCTGAGAATGACCTCCCTCTGTTAAGAGGGGTCTCTTCAATAAATTTCTGAAAGGTCTTATGGTCAAGAAGCGCTAGTTCACTATCCAAACTCTTAAGGAATGCTTCTGGATCGAAATACCCAGAAGGACTGCTAACGTGCCTTATGCCATCAGGGCTTCTCCCAACATTAATTATAATTTCCTGAGAATCATCGTTCGGGGCGAACGTAAGTTCAATGTTTGATTTTCGGGAGGAGTGAAAGAGATTGCAGTAATATTCCGAACCTCTATCGGCAGCCGGCAAATCGTCAAGCTTCTGAATATTCCCTCGGATTGCATAGCAGATCGCCTCAAAGATTGAACTTTTGCCGAGGGCATTTATAGCAAAAACAGAATTCACAGCATCATCTCGGAATTTCAATTCAAGTGGTCTGTTGAAATTGTTAATGCCTCGGAATCCCTCAATCCTTAATTTCTTAAGAAAATAACGTGTCACGATTCAGTCTATTTCGTCTCGTTTAGGTTTTCTAGCCCCTTTCTTATAGATTCGTTAAAGTAGAGGCGCGCTTTAGATCTTTGGTGGGGGTCAACTGGCAAAGGTATCATTTTGTCAATATTACTGTTCAACAGATTAGTCATTTCTTCGTCGAGGACCTCTAGCACCGAAAAGAAGGAATCTATGTTTGTTTTTGCATCTTTATCCACGTTAAATTTGAAATCTACCATGTTCTTCTTCCTCCATTCCAAGTCGTCTGGCATTTTTGAAATCTAAAGATCAAAGTTTTTGTATTAGCTATCGTTTTTTTGCTATCATTTAGACAACTTTTTCAATGCATTATTTGTGCTTCTTTACCAATCCTCTCCTCGCGGATGGGCGACGCGGTATCGGCCTAGAGCGGATCAAGGATTGTTTGGTAAGTCCGACCGGTTTTCATCGCCTCTGCCACAGCCTCATATAGTATGAAGAGCGATATACATCTATGAAAGCACCACCTTTCTCAGATATTTTTTGTTCAGTGGCTAGGCTCACCAGTGCTCCATGAGAATGCGTTCTTTTTCATGCTGGTCCAAAACCTTACGGCATGACTCCCAGTCTATTTTTTGGACATTAGCGTAACGTATTTCGAAAGGGTGAGATTTGGGTACTTCGTCGATGATCTTCTTGGCTCTTTCCTTTTCACCAAGGGCTACGGCAACCCAGACATCTTCCAGCACATCAGGAATTTGACCAAATAGAGCGTGGATGTCCTGCAGACGACTAGAAAGCATTTCGTGTACACGGTCCTCCACTGAATCCTTGTATCGCATGTTGTAAATTTTAATCGTATCATGGATCTGGCCTATTCGCTGAATACGGCCTTTTCGCTGTTCCAACCTCGTAGGATTCCACGGGAGATCAAGGTTGATCAATCGGGCTAGCCTCTGGAGATTCAAACCTTCGGAGGCTGCATCGGTTCCTAGCATAAGGCGCAACTGACCACCCATAACCATCTGCTTTAATTCTTCGCGCGATTTTTTCTGCCATATCTCTGACTTCATAATTCCGGAAGTATTCGGTCCGGAGTAAAGTGCAATTGACTCATCTGGAAACTCTCTGCTTAGCTGCTCTGCAAGCCACTGGATAGAGTCGCGGTACTGGCTGAAAATGATGCAACCCATATTTAACCATCCATAATCAATCAAAACTGCGCGAATCCTCTCATATTTCGGGTCGCGCTCCTGGTTTGCCTCAAGGGCGGCTACAAAGCGCTCCAGTAGAATGCGCTCTTCTGATGTCAAGGTCTTGGATAATGCCCGGCCAGCTAACGTCGATTCATCTCTGATAGAAGTCTCTTCTTCAACTTCATCCTCATCCTCCATATCGACACTCTCCCATGACTCGAGCATCTTTATTGCCGTGGAGAATCCCGCGTGGATCGAACTGCCCATTCTACGGAGGAGCAGTGTTTTTAGAAAACCAGAGGCCTGCATCCTCTCCCCTAAGGTATGGCAAAAGTCCTCGGCCAACTCATACGCTTCTCGAAGGTATGGCGGCAGGATAATCGCGTCTCGTTCGTTTTCGCCCATTAGCTCTACATGAATTGGTTGGAGAAAAGGCTCATTTGTTTCTGGATCGATCTGAGTTTCCAGCTGATGACGTGTGCGGCGTATGATACGGCGAATAAAAGGGTTGTGCTCACTGACAAATCTTGGAAATAGGTTTCTCAGGCGATCACGATCCGGGGACTTCATTCTGCTTATAGCGTCCCCTGGTATGACTGCTTCTTCATTCATTACACCAAGTCGCCTTCTCAGGATTTCAAAGTCATGGTGTTCGGATTTCGGTGGCATAGGATTTCGCACCCACTCCCATATCTCCGTTTCATCCTCGGTTAGATCAGATCGACCCATCACTAATCTAAGCGCCTCGGGAACTTGCCGCCACTTGCTAAAGAGGTTGCCTAAAACCGGATCATATCCCCGACTTAATATGTCTAAAAGATCCCATGCCTCTACAGGGTGAAGCTGGACCGGTGTACCTGTCGCCAACAAAAGACTGCTCGTGCGCGCAGCTATTCGATACATGAACTTAAGGAGATTATTGGGATCTGGTGATTCACCTTCCCTGTTTTCCCCTATATTGCGACGACGCGCACGGTGTGCTTCATCGAGGATGACACAGTCATATTGCAACCCAAGCAGGTGTTGGGCTGCTTTCGATCCACGGGTAATGAGACCAGAAGACACAATGCCCACTCTTCGCGGGCACTTGCGGATGCCTTCCGATCCTATTGCAGGATATTCAATGCCAAGCTCATCAACCCAATGCCTGCCATTCCATACAGCCGATGGCATACCCAATAGATCCCTCATTTCACCCTGCCATTGCCATATGATTGTCTTTGGGCATATTACTAAAATAGGTCTATCACCAATGAGGGCGATGAGAAGGGCCGACATAGCGAGCTGCAATATTTTCCCCAAGCCCACCTGATCAGCGAGAATATAGCGAGCCATGCCTGCGGAATCGTTGTGCGCATCCAACACGAGTTTCACAAAATACTTCTGATGTTCCCAGAGGCCAACCTCATTTCGGTAAACAGGGGCCTCAATCAGCACTGGACTGGCATCCGGCGCCTTTAGCTCCTCGCGATCCTCTTCCCACTCTTTTACGCTGCGGACAACTTTACGTTCCGAAAGTCTGCCTATATCTTGAATGACAAAATCGGCTAACGGGAAGGCATAGGGTGATCCCCACAAGGCATCGAATTCTTCCTGCACCCAAGACACTGCATCACTCGAATTGTCCTCCCATAGGAGCTCATAATTCATTTGCCAGGCGGATTTTGACTCATTGACACTGCCTAGAAAACACGTCTTTGAACCATCATGTAAGGTGATTACGCCGGCCTTGCCATGTACCAACCCGAATGCCTTTTCCGGGAGTACCCGAACGTGCAGTTTCCCATTTCGTAAAAATTCAAAAAGCCTTTTAAATCGTTCACGGATTCTTGTCTCACCCGGACCTTCTAATAAATCCTCAGGTCGCGATGCGCACCACGAGCGGCGTACGGCCATCTGAGCTGATTTGGCTGTCTGGACATCGGCTAGGTCAAGGTCGGAGTTGCATACAATTCGTATCGGTCCTTTTACCGATTCCAATTGTTCTCCGGCAACTTCCATGAGGGAGGAACTGAAATAGCCTGCAATTCGGTCATATCCCTTTGCACCCTGAAGCCTGTCAGTAAGATACGATTGATCTAGAGGCTGACGCCGAGAGGAAAAACGTCTAATAGTAGATAAATTTTCCTGGGCACTCATTCTTTCTTCAGACTATACATGATCGTTTCTAACAGACCCGGCTAAGATGCCAGCCGCCTCAGCATCTTTCCTCCAGTGACTCATACCTGAGATATGGCCCAAAGAGGCTATGTAGTCGAGGAGGTTGATGATCTTTTCCCTTATTGTCCAGTAATCTGACAATTCGGTTTTTAGCCAGTTGAGCCCATCCCGGGTTTGTTCATTTTTGGCTATTTGGTGAACGGCAAAGAGCAACTGGCGAATAAGGGAACGCGAAAAACCTTCACCGGAAAGCATCCGACGCCCGAACTCGCCTGCGGTCTTGAGCCGTGTCTGGTTTGCACGCGTTGAGGCCAGGAGTGATGTGTAATCAGTCGCTCCAAACCCTCGGGCTAGTTCCTGGTAAACACCATTACGGTACTCCCCATGGCTCTCCACTTCCAAGCCTTTGAGGTAAAAACGTTCCATGGATGAAAGGCTTTTCCATGTCTCATTCTCGATGCCGCGGGGCAAAAGATGGTCGCAGGCAATCTTCACGGCATTCCGTATGAGTTGCTCCACAGGGTTTACTTCCCCAGGCTTTCGCCGACGCATGATCTCTTTGGACGGATCAATCTCTTCGATAGGTCTTTCCGTGAGTACGCGCAGAGCCGCCGCATATGCAGCCAGTTGATAATCGGCATCGCCAAAATTCGGATCGCTTTCGTCATCCATAGCCAACATAGAGTCCAGTTGATTTTTTACTTCGGCCTCAACCCGTTGTACGATTTCATCTATAAACACAGGCTCTTGGTTAGTACGCTTGCGCAGTACTAGCAGCACGGTCCCTTGAACATAATTCCCTGTTTTAATACCAACTGCCGTTTCCGTAGCAATGCACCACGCGCTTACCACTCTAAGCCCAGCGACCCATAAAATTAGTGATAGGTCAGCCCAAACGGAGGCATCTTGGTGCGTAAACATCACAATTTGCAGTCCATTAAATGGCGAGTGCTCTGCTATTTGCCTGTACGCTGTGACCATCGCTTCCCTAAAAGAGGAAGATTCTCCTTTAACTGCCAACGCTCTTTTCGAATCTATATACCAACTTGGAAAATGCTTTTTTAGAACTGGCTGATACCAGGGCAAAAAAAACTCTGTTATCTCATCATAATTTATAGCGTCCGCATAGGGAGGATCCGTTATCCAAATATCACAGTTTCTTCGTACGATTCTGGCATCAGAAGGTAAGACTTCACATTTTCCTTTAATCTGACAAATTAGGGGGGGTGAAGAAAAAGTTGAATGTAAGACAACCAGTGGTCTGATGCCGAAATTAAATAAAGTATTGAGAGCTTGGTTATAAAATGTTTGAGCCAATGACCCTATGCCACCGCTATGGTGTAAACTTGAAATCCATCGGCACAATTTTGAATTCCAGTCTGCGCAAGATCCAACTCTCAAGGCTATATATACCGCTTGTTCGGGTCTCAAATTTTCCAAACCAACCCCTTTTTCCATTAAAAGACCGTTAATCAACAACTGTCTTGGTACAAAAAGGTGGTGCCAATGTGTCCAGCCCCGTTCCCGAATCGGCTGAGCAGTGTTATATCCAGTTTCAATACGTCTGTTAGGAACGAAACCTTTGTCCTGCCATTCGTATAAACGCTCCTTCAGTAAATCGAGAACCTTCTTTTCTTGTTCAAAGTCCCCTTCATCAGGCGCTCGGTAATGTCGCCTGCTTTTTTCCTTTAGGGTCCCACTTTCCACTAACATTTGAAAATTTGGTAAAGCTTCTGCCTCTTCCTTGGTAAGCTCCACTACCTTATTGTTTTCCTCACTTTCATAGTAGGTCTCGGCCCAGCGGATGCAGTAGAGACGCTCTTGGAAGACATCGTCTGGACGCGGAACTAAGTCGTCGTTCTCCCACATCCGCAGGCCCCGTCGGATCAAATCGATGGGTGTAGTGGCGCTGCCGTTAGGTGGTATGAGACGTGAGTTTCTTGCGGTACCACATGCTAATGCAATATTCATCTCTTCATCAGAAACACCTTCACATATCTCAATTTTATACCTTCTTTCCTTATGATCAGGTATGAGTTTGGCCACAACGTTATTCTTTTCAGCAATAACCCAGGACGGCGCTAGTGGCACCATCCAGCCTGATTCGGGATCGCGCACCTCGACACAGTAGAGATAGGCATCAGCCCGCCATCCTAGTCCATTATGTTCAATACCCCACTCGGTAACCTTACGATCCACTGCTTCGAAGATCTCTTGCTGAACATCCTTAATCTTTTTGGCCGCCTCTTCCCCACCGCCTACGATATTCAGCGCCGACCAGGTGAGAAGCGCGGCTACGGGGCTTAGATCAGAGCCATAAGCATCGCACCCAAGACGCGCAGCCTCAAATGGGATTGATCCCGCGCCGCAGAAAGAGTCGCCTACACACGGTCGGTGACCAAATCGGTTTATCCCCAGCTCCTCCATGAATTCCGAAAGGCTAGTTGCACCAGTACCCAGATGGGCATTAATCTCTTCCCATGCATCAATAGAAGGCCCATTGATCTGCTCTGGACGGCAGCAGTACTCCAGCTTTTCAGAATAAGACATGTGCTGGAATATGAGGCGTTGGAGTTGAGTACGTTCCTCGCGCGTCAGACCTGTTCGAAGGCGCAGCTTCCCTTGAGGACTATCTGCATCGAAAAATTTCTCTTGGGCGCTCGGTGGCATCTGAAGAATCCCTTCGATCAATCGTGTCTCAGGAATGGATTTATCCTTGCGCCGCCAGAGACCTTCTTCATCCATAGTCATGAGTTTCAGGAAAATCTCTCGATCCTTAATGGGATCATCTGAAGCGGGCATCAAAAGGCCGAGTAGGGCGGCTCTTACTATAACTAAAGGTTTTCTGCCCCACCACTTACCTAAGCCCGTGAGCGTTTGGCCTGAACCTGCTTTCCGCTCCTTGTAGCTCTCCATGGAAACCTTGGCCACAGGGAACTGAGTCTCAATGAAGCATCTGGCCCAGGCCAGAGGTGGATCGGTCTCAGGCATCATTGTGGATTCTGCTTTGTCTATCATCTGCCTTCCTCTTCCTTTTGCCTCGCTCTTGCTGGAGCTTCGTCGAACAGGGCGTGCTGCCTGGACCTTTGGAAAAATTCAGGTACAGAGGGTTCGTCCTGAGCCCTTGTGGTTACTGGGTTTTCGGTGAGTGCGAATCTGACCGCCTTGCGCCATCCCTTGCCCCGATCCTGGACACCATGACCGGTGGCAGCAGCGGTTTGTGTATAGAGCCACCATCGCTCCTCAGGAAAAAGGCCCTTCCAATTGGCGATAGCCTTCCTTATGATTCCCGGATCAGCATCCTCGACAGCCCAAGCCAAGAGCACCAATTCTTTTCCTAGTTCCCGGCGTACAAGATTGTGGCCCACATGCCACGATCCAGCCTTCTTTCCCATTCTTTTGAGCCGCTGGTTGAGCTCTGCCCGAACTTCATCGCTCAGGGCATCCCACTTGGGCCTGGCAAGTATGACTCGTACCTGACCTTCATCTTTTAGTCCAAGCGTGGGTGTACTAGATCCGGAAGTTTCACTCCAAATGAAATGCTCGCTGATCTGGATTTCCTGTGTTGATCCCCTTGGAATGTTCACCAGGAAATGGTGCTGGCTCTCGCCAGGGTCAAACCCAAAGGAACGGGATAATATCATATTGGGAGAAATCTTCTCTTTTGCCATGGGTTCACTGTTTAATTTCGCCAGGTTTCAACTCTGTCCTCACCTCTTCGACCCAATCCAAAAGATCCCGGCCGTTTTCAAAGTAAAGTGCTTTGGCATCTATTTTTACCTGGCCTTCGGTCTGAATTTTTCGAAGGGAGTCGAGGCATTCTTCGATCAATTCCGGTGCCACCTGTTTGTCTTCATAGGTGGTCAGTTCGATCCATTCCCTGACCCCTCCTTCACCTCCAATGGTAATGGTCAGGCCTATTGCCCTAGCCTGGCGGTTTTTCAGCCTTTCTAAAAACTCATAAGAATCTTTAGTGCTTTCCGTTTGCTGCTTGCGTTTCCATACGATCGGCAATGCAGGGTCGACCTTCACCTCTTCGTCAGTTTCCCAGTCGATTGGGATTCTTTCGACTGCCGATTCGATGCCGTCCCGCTCAGCATAGGCCAAAACTAAAGGCGCCCCCTTAGGGATCGTGAAGGGGCCTTCATATGAGGCGCCTGCGACCTTGGGGTCAGAACCGTCGGATGTATAGTGGATGTTCGCCGTCGGCGCTGGTCGCAGCTCCATCTGTTTATCCTCACCACTCTGGTAGATACGGTATTTCAGCGTAATGCGATTCTTCCATGCGACAGAATCGCCTGGTTCATGGAGCCCAGTGGTATCTATGGCAAGAAATGATACGCGCAGTTGTTTCGTTTTTAAAGTAGGCCCTTCCAGTTTGGCTGAGGCTGTTGTTGCAGAAGCACCGACCTCCCAATAGATTGTATCGCCATGTAAGGGAGTCACCCTAAGGGCAGTCTCACCATTTTCATCATTGCGGCTCTGCTCCTGGATTATGACATTTGTTTTAGGCTGCGGGAAAGGGCCTTTATCTACAAAATTACCGTCTTCCCTCCAGATGTCTCGGTGCAGGCAATCCTGTTTCAATAGGTCCAGTGCATCTGTTCTGTGCCACTGCCACAAAGGGTTAGTTGCAGCCCTCCTTCGTATCTCGCCCCAGGGCATGACCTGCTGTGTAAATAGCCGCCTCTCGCATTTCTTGCGAAAGGTCTCTCCAGAAACGTCTTCTGTGAATTTCATCTTTTCCTTGAGTACATCAAGGATCTGCTGTTCACCGCTATATTTGTTCCCTTCAAATTTCATGCGGAGGTCTGCATTAGCTAGATCCTGTTCGGTGGAATACCAAAGTGTGGTAAAGGTTTCGCGGACTGCAGAGTGAAAGTTTTGACTGATCCGGTCCTGAAGGTCTTTTGCCTGGACCAGCTGTGGGTCATTGTCAGGCACCTTATCGGCCTGGAGTTCATCAAGGATGTGTTGAATGGCCCTGAGCCGCTTCCCCACATCAATGAGCATATCATAAGTGTCCTTTGTGCCGGTGAGGAATGCGATGCGATTTTTCCATGTAGCCTGATGGTAAAATTCACGCAGCTCTGTACGTAATCCCCCTGAATAAGGTTCCGTGATAGCAAGTGTGACCCTATCCTGCTCCAGTTCAATCTCATCAACGGCCGGTAAGACCTTGACTTTCTGATAGCACCAACTGTTTACAGGCTGGAATAGGTTATAGAGCCTCTCACGGAGTTCCTTTATAGCCTGTTCTGGAGCAAAGGCTCTAACCAGAGATTCGAGTTTTGCATTGAGGTTCTGGACGTTTTTGAAGAAGAGCTTTCCATCGCGTGTGCTGTGCAGGTACCAGGCCGCTGTGGCCAGTTTTTCTAATACATCGCCTTTTAGGCGCGACAGATCCCGAGTAGGTTCACAGAGGTAGGCAATCAATTCAGGGATCGAGAGGCCAAGCACGGCATTTGGCACATTGGCAAGAGACGACATGAGAAGAAGCTTGCATGCGTCCGTGGCATTGGTTTCTCCGAGATTGGCATCCATCACCTCTGCCACAGCCGTACCCTCGGATGCCACGTCATGTGCAATTGCATTTTCAAGGGTGCTATTAATCTGGTTGATCTCAGCACGGGTCTCCTGATCATTTATATCGAGATCATGGGCCGCAACGAGATAGTGACTGCCGGCCTTTCCTGTTTTCCAGAGCCGAGCCGTCACTATACGCATGAGCCGGATGAGCCCCCGGGTCTGCTGGAATCCGGGATTTTCACGGAAACGGGCGTAAAGGTCGCGTATACCGGGATGGAAAGGATACGAGGACATGATCCGGTTAGCAAACTCTTCGGGTGATTCGCTTGTAATGGCCATCTGTTTGGCAGCGCGAACAGCTTTTGCGTAACCTTGCGCAACTTCCTCGATTTCACTTTCAGCTGGTAGCTTCTCGAATATTCGTTTTCTAAGGATATGGTATAATTAATCTGAATTAAGCCGCACTGGCTCTAAAGTAATGGCAGCCCGATGGGTTTCCTTTTCAAGGTCCGAAAGCACTGAAGAGATCTGTGCGCTGCCCCTGTCATAAGCGGCAGCAAGATCAGTAATAACGAGGCAGACGCGAGAGCATCTTTCCTTGCCTATTGCAATCAGCAGGTTCGAGAGTGCCGTGGCAGTCACCTGCGCCAAATCTGAATTGCCGATAGGGCGAGAGCGAGCATTTTCAAAGTACGGCGGGAGTTCATCTAGCAGGATAAGTAAGGTTTCATCAGCCAAAAGATTTTCCCATGCCTTTTGACCAGGCGCCTGAAGAGGCGAATAACAGTCTTTAAAAAGCTCCTTTTTGCCAAGTTGCTCTGCAAGCGCACCCCAAGTGCCCAAAGGCGCATCTGATTCACGGCCTGAGAAGGCTATGACTCTTACAGGGCCGAGATTAGGATCAGCTCTATAAAAACTCCCCATTACCTTGTCACGATACTCCGGATGTTTTGCCAGGAGGCCAAGTGCTAGTAGATTGTGGGTTTTTCCTCCTCCCATGGCCTGCTTCAGCTTGAAGATTTCCTGATCGCTTTTCCCTTCAAGGCGCATGAATGCATGCTCAAGCAGGATTTTCATTCCTTCGGTGATATAATTCTCCTCGAAGAAATCTGCTGGATTGATACGGTCCTCACGGTCCTCAATCAAATCACCCAAGTCAAGAACCGTATCTCTTCTTTGCGGGTCGAAGATACTGTCGCGTGGTATACAGAGTTGCTCTAGGTTTCTCATGAAAACCTCAATCAATTTTATGGTTGATTATTGCCTGCACTTACTTTTATTTAGGCTAAGTTATGCTCACTGTTCTCGAGCAGCTTCGCCCTCGACCGGTCATCTTCTGACCATTCTCGGATGGGGATGGGATACCTCTCTTGTTTTGGGTTACCTGCTTTCACTTTTCCGTGTTACCTTTCTACCATATCTAGCCCTGGACTCCTTGACTTCAAAGCCGATTTTCTTTTTTGGTTTATTCTCAATATCTATGAGTTGTTTTATAGCATCAAATACAACTTTAAACTGACGGTCGT
>CAYPNL010000056.1:0-3586 GCA_964412045.1 uncultured Desulfobacteraceae bacterium | reverse complement strand
GGAATCGGCCTCAACCTTCTCCTTGGTCTTCTCGGTGATGAGGAACTGCCTGCTTACCACAAGGATATAGCCGAGGATCAGGAGCACGAGTTGCGGTGTAATCTTGAGCCACAGGTTGGAACGGAAGAAGAGGATCGTACCCGCTGTTCCGTAGAGGAGAAAGAGGATTAAGGTGATGACAGCTCCTGTGCCGGCCTTGAGCCTTGGAAGGAGGAACGATATGTACAGGCCGAAAAGGAGGATAAAGGCCAGCTCTGCTAAGGTGATCCATTGAGGTCGTACAAAGAATTGTCCTTTCAGGATATTGGATACCGAGTTTGCGATTATCTCGATACCAGGCAGGCTGCTGGAGATAGGGGCGACAAAGCGATCGCCGATTCCCGGGGCGACAGGCCCCACAATAACAATCTTGTCTCTGAAGAGGCTGGTTTGGAATTCTTTGGTAAGTACCTTCCTGAAAGGCGTGGAGTGGAAGGCTATCTCTGGTCCGGCATTCCATTTAATAAGGGTCGACATGGCAGCCTCTGAGGCCGGTATCTTGATAGTCGTGGCAGGAGTTTCCCGTACGTCGATTTCCTTGCCGAGCGTGAGACTGATCTGCTTGTCATCCAATCCCTTGAAGGCCTTTACGATCGCAAGGGGGAATGATGGAACAAAGATGTTCTCTCCATAGCCAACGGCATGGACCTGGCTCCTGATAGATCCGTCGCTATCAGGAAAGAGATTCACATGACCGGTGCCCGCGACAATATCGGCGAAAGAGGGAAGTAGCGGTTTTATCCTGCTGAACCACATTACGGAACTCATGGCCCATTCATCGCCGAGACCTTGGATTGCCTTAAAGGAGTGTCTGACAAGGTAGTCCGGGACTTCCTGGTCCCTCCCAGAGCTCCTTGTATCAAAGTAGATAGGAAGCACGATATTTCCGGCCTTTTGAAAGGCATTGGCCAACTTCGCGTCATTGTCGAGATCCGCCTCAGCCTTGTGCAACATGCCGAAAAAGGTCTTGGCAGGTGAGCCTTGTTCAGGCAGGCCGAGATCGGCGTACGTCTCTCTGAGCTCTTTCACGGTTTTCAATCCAGCGCTTTCCTCCGGCTCATTAAACATGATATCCATGGCAATAACCTTTGCGCCGGCCATAGCAAGATTATCTATGGCCTTGGCCAGGATATTCCGTGGCCAGGGGAAACGGCCGATTTCATCCAGATCCTCATCCTCTATCACCACCATCTCGATATCGGGATTTCTTTCCGCAGAGGCACTCAACCGGGATCGAAAATCGAATGTCTTTTTCTCGATTATATCGGTAAAATCACCGATCCCGGTGAGCAATATGAAGAGAAACACCAGGGTGAGAACAAGACCAATCACCCAATCAGGAATACCCTTTTTAAGGACCATGGTTTCCCTCAATGGAATTAGATTGTCACAAAAGGCCGTATCCTTGAGAGCCGGCCTTTGCCGATCCCGGGCACAGCAGTTAATTCATCGACGGTGGTAAATGGACCGCACCGGGACCGATGATCGATAATTCTTCTGGCCAGTACAGGTCCTATTCCGGGAATAGCAACCAACTCCTCGTGGCTCGCCTCGTTCATGGCTATGGGGATCAGCAGGGTGACCCTGTAAGCTGCGGGCAATGGTTCGGTTGAAATCTTGATCTGGCCGTCTGTTGTGGAGATATGAACCATGGTGCCCTGAGAAAACGCGGGATGGGAGCCAGAGTCGCCATAACCCAATCTGTGCCCTAAACCCCCTGCTCTCTGGAATACATCCCTTAAAGAGGGTTCCTTCTCAAAACAGTAAACGCCAGCCTTGATTACCGGGCCCTCAACACCCACGAAAATATCACGGTTCCCCACTTCCGTGCCTCGGATGCCTTGAACGGACAGGGCATACTGGATTGCCCACCCCGCGAGGAGGATGAGGATAAGAACCGATAGGCCGATATGTTGATCGCTATGCTTCGGCCTTTTCATTACCCAAACCAAAGGCATCGTGGAGGGCTCTGACTGCAAGTTCGGTGTATTTCTCCTCTATCACGCAGGAGATTTTTATCTCCGAGGTACTGATCATGTGTATATTGATGCTCTCCTTTGCCAACGTCTCGAACATCTTTGAGGCCACCCCTGCATGGTTTCTCATGCCTACTCCGATAATGGAGACCTTGGCGATATCCTGATCTCCAAGCACCTTATTTGCGCCGATATCCTTTGCAAGGCCTTGAATCAAGCCCATGGTTTTTTGAAAGTCCAACCTGGGGACGGTAAACGTCAAATCGGTATATCCATCGAGGCTTGTGTTCTGGACGATCATGTCCACGACAACGTCGGCCTTGAACACGGGTTCGAATATCTTGAAGGCGATTCCAGGCCTATCCGGCACACGGCTTACCGTAACCCTGGCCTCGTTTTTGTCAGAGACGACGCCGGAGACCAGCACCTTTTCCATTTCCCTTTTTTCCGCTACTACCATGGTTCCCTCTTTTCCGGTAAAGGATGATCTTACATGAATGGGCACCGTAAATTTCTTGGCAAATTCAACGGACCTGATGTCAAGGACCTTGGCCCCGAGGCTCGCGAATTCCAACATCTCGTCGTAGGATATACGATCAATCTTTCTCGCGCGGGAGCAGATATTTGGGTCTGCCGAGAAAACGCCTTCGACATCAGTGTAAATCTCACACACATCGGCCTTGAGCGCTGCAGCCAGGGCAACGGCGGTGGTATCAGAACCTCCCCTGCCCAGCGTGGTGATGTTCCTTTTTTCGTCTATTCCCTGGAAACCGGCAACAGCCACAATCCGGCTTTTATCGAGCTCCTTGAGTATGCGTTCGGAATCGATGGTCCTTATCCTCGCTTTTCCATAGATATGGTCTGTATAGATGGCAGCCTGGAACCCGAGCAAAGAGCAACACTCATAGCCCATGGATTTGACCGCTATGGAGAATAACGATATGCTCACCTGCTCGCCGGTTGCCATCAAGACATCCAACTCCCGTGGATCAGGGGACTCCGTGATCTCCTTGGATAGATTGATCAATGCATCTGTCTGACCTGCCATTGCCGAGAGAACCACCAAGAGTTTATTGCCCCTTTTGCTCAACTCTATCACCCTCTCGGCGACCATTTTTATCCTTTCAATGCTCCCCACTGAGGTGCCGCCATATTTTTGTATGATGAGTGCCATATCAGCTCTATAGCTCTATACGTGGTATGGTTTAGGTGTATTTAACTAATTTTATCATCTTCGGTGTGTGGTTCGCAACCCTTTGCTGCCGTTTTTCTACAGACAGGCCCAGTTGATCTGCAGTGCCCAGATTCAATTCTCCTCATTGAGCGAGCTGCCAATCCTTTGCTCGAGTTGTCTCAACACCTCAATGGCCCTGAAATGGCTGCCTGAGAACGTGAGTTCTCTCGCGTGTTCATCTACAATGCTCAATTCGACATGGATCGTCTGTTCGGGGAGCTCATCTGAGCATCGATCCGCCCACTCTATCACGGCGATCCCGTTCCCTGTGAGGTAGTCCTCCAGGTCCAGGGTTCGTATCTCGCTTTTGTTCGAGAGGCGGTAGAGGTCTATGTGA
>CAYPNL010000055.1:0-8086 GCA_964412045.1 uncultured Desulfobacteraceae bacterium | reverse complement strand
AGGGGGCATCAGCGTGCCGCTTCAAACCATGCGCACAAGCACCTGGTCATTGTCTTCTAGGGTCTTTGTCCGTGTGCGCCGGTTTGAAGCGGCCTCCCGACTCGTCGTTATTGGGGTATGATGGGAAAAAAGACACCCCCATGCCCATTCACCAGGTAGTTTCAAAAGGCTAACGTGTTACAATCTTTTCGGCAACTCCTTATCTCTGGCCAGCTTCTGCGACTGTATCGCACTCAAGGACTCTATTTCACCCCTGCTACCGCCTGCGCGATATTGAAGCAATAGCCGCCCATCTTCTCATAGGAGTTGAGGATATCGATAAATATCATGCCTCTGTCTATCTCGCAGGTACCCTCAACGAGGCGATCGTGGTGGCTCAACCTCATCTCCTCGGTCCTCTGGTTGATGCTCTCCACCAACCGTATTGCCTCAGGCATGATCTCCGTCTTGTTCTTCTGAATGCCGTCAAGAACGAGGGTGAGAAACTCCCTTGCCTCGGACGTGATAGTCATATAATCCAGTATCGCCTTCTCCGAAAAGAAGAGCTTCTCTTGGATCATCGTATCGAGAGATGCTGCAATATCCTCGAGCTCATCTCCGATCCTCTCGATATTATTCGTCATTCGTAGGAGGGAGGTTATCTCCTTCGATTCCTCTCCAACGATATTCTGCTGCATGAGCTTTACAAGGAAATCCATGATCTCCTTTTGGAGATTATCGAGCACATCCTCCCTTTCCCTCCATTGTGCCAATATAGTCGAATTTCGTATCTTTAAACAGCCGGTCACCTCATCGAACATGGTTTTGGCCTCCTGGCCCATCCTGATGATTTCCTGTTTTGCCTGTACCAGTGCTACTTCTGGTGTGTCGAGATGCCGCCTGTCCAGATATTTTATATGGTAGATCCCATCAAAAGGCTCCTTTTTCCCGCGGGGGGTTAACCATACTGCTATCTTCACCAGGTAGGGCAGGAAAATGAGGAACAAGATCGCATTGATTACATTAAACAAGGTGTGGGCATTGGCGATGTGTCTCGAGATAAAAGGCTTTTCCCCGCCTATGAGGAAATCGGGCCCGGAAATGCCGAAAATGCTCGTTGTCACATGGGTAACGATATCCACAAAGTAGGGAAAGATTACAATAATAAAGGCAACGCCAAGCACATTGAAGAGGGTATGGGCCATGGCCGTTTGCCGTGCATTCACATTGGATCCGATGCCTGCCAGCTGGGCCGTGATGGTGGTACCGATATTCTCCCCCAGGATCATGGCAACACTGCCCTCAAAGCTCAGTAGACCCTGGCTGGCCAATGCCATGGTTATGCCAACCGTTGCACTCGAGCTCTGCACGGCCATGGTGAGCGCAGCACCGGCAAGGACACAGAGAAGGATTTCACTCAGGTCGTGGGCCTGAAATCTCGTCAAGAAGGCCACGAAGGAAGGTTCTCCTTTGAGGGGCGCGAGCCCGGCCTTCATGGTGCTCAACCCGAAGAATAGGATGCCGAACCCGAGCAAGACCTCCCCCCACTGTTGCCACCTTCTCGATCTAAAGAAGAACCGAAGCAATACCCCCAGGGCGATTATCGGCGGCGCATAGCTGCTTATGTTGAAGGCTATCAACTGGGCCGTCACCGTGGTGCCGATATTGGCCCCCAATACGACCCCAACCGCCTGGGTCAGGGTCATGAGACCTGCATCAACAAAGCCGACCAGCATCACCGTGGTGGCGCTTGAGCTCTGGACCGCGCTGGCGACCAATGTCCCTGCTGCACAGGCGATTACCCTGTTCGAGGATACGGCACTCAAAACGGCGCGTAATTTTTTTCCTGCAACCCTCTTGAGCCCGTCGGACATGAGCCTCATGCCGAAAATGAAAAGGCCGAGGCCCCCGAGTGTTTGAAAGATTATCGTCTGCATACGAGTCTATCTGCTCAGCATATAACGACGGGTTCTCTAGACTATACGGATAGGAGTATAAGATTAAAAACCATGACTCGTTAGTCACTATTCAGGCATAAAGGCTGAAGGTGGATAGGCTGAAGGGAAAAACATGTGTGACCCCACCCCCTCGGAGGCAGGAGGTGATGTCTCGACAGGTTGTTTTGTCATGAATGATGATTGTTGCCCTTCTGCCTTCAGTCTTCGGTCTATACACCTGAGTAGTTACACTCTTTAATGGCTTTGAATCAATGATGTACCATACTACGATTCACCGTTCTTATAGCATGTATTTTTCAATCGTCAAGCTTAAACCAAACCCCAAATCCGAGATTGGTTCGTATAAAACCAATCTCGGATTTGGGTCCGGAGATGGACCTTGAAGCATGTGCCATTGTTTCAGCGGGTCTGTCTCCCTCGCTTCCCGACCACTTCTTCCAATGCAGCCTGAGATGATCCTTTCAACGCTATGCAATGGCCTCGATACGTTGTAGATTACAGACCGCCCTTTATGATTATGAGCTGCAGCTGATCGGAGGTGTCCTCGGCCCTGTCCGAGATTGTTGTGATATTCTCGAGGCACTGTTTGAGGTGGATCTTATGGCCATAGTCCAGATCAGTTTTAAAGATATCGCGGGTTAGATCCCATTCCTCCTTATCCACCTCAGACTCCATAATCCCGACCTGCCTGGCATTCTCCTGGATAATATTGGGGTCCTCGCCCTTTAAAAAGGACCTCGCCGCCTCCATGAGAGGTGTGCAGCAGGAGATCGATCTTTCCATGATCCTCCAGAAATGCAGCCTCATCTTCTTGGGGATATCAGGGCGCTGATCGAGGAAAAAATCACAACAGGCTTCAGCTGCATTCGCAATGCCGTCCAGGTGCTGCCCCAGGTGAAATATGTCGGATCTGAGCGAGGGAAGATAGGCCCCTGAATAGAGCTTGCTCATGATCTCACGCAGAACCATGTCAGTCTCCGTCTCAGACCGATCCACCTTGATGGCAAGCGCTTTGGCCTCATCTATGTGATCCTCCAGATATTCTTTGACTGTATCAAGCGCGAGCTGGAGACAGCTACATACGCTATCGAGGTGTTTCAGGATGAGCTCATTTATCTCCTTCTCTTTCCTAAATGCCATAGTAGTGACCTCCTTTATACTTAAAATATATTTACCAAAACATAGGAGATGATGCCAGCCGAAAGGGGTGTTGATATCCATCCAATAAGGATTTTTATTAATGTCGTCTTGCTCACGGTCCTGACTCCTTTGACCAACCCAATACCGGCTACCCCTCCTACAATGGCCTGAGAAGAAGAAACAGGTACCCCTACCTGGGTAAAGAGCTCCACGGTGATCGCCCCTGCGAGGACTGCAATTAATGCAGCGTATTCATCCAGAGGGGTAATATCCCTTCCTACCGTCATCATGACCCTTTTGCTGTAAGTCAAAGCACCGCTTGCAATACTGAGGCTGCCGATCAGCACGCCTTCAGAAGGGGTCAGCAATCCGGTGCCAACGTAAACGCCTGTCACATTGGCAACATTATTCGATCCTAGTGCATAGGCGCCGAAACACCCAGCAAAGATAAGGCTCCAGAATAAGATATGAGAACGCATTTGAGGGCTACGGATAGACGTGGCGATAAAGACTCCAATCAGGTGATACAACAGGAAACTCAGTATCACGCCCCCAATGGGCGCCAGCAACCAGCATATAACTATCTTGTAAAGATTGGATAACGGAGGCGTCTCCGAAACTATGCTGATCCCAACAATGGCGCCGATGATTGCTTGTGATGTAGAACTCGGTATGGCAAAGTAGGTAGCAATGAACATGGTAACGCCCGCAGCCAGGGTAGCCATAAAGGCGCCTCTCGGGGTCAGGACAGAGAGCTCACCCACCGTGGAAAAGCATTTCTCTCCTTCTATTACGGCTCCTAGAACGACAAAAAGGGAGGTCAGGAGGATTGCAGTACGGTATTTGACGATTTTTGCAGCAACAGCGGTCCCGAACACGTTGGCGGAATCGTTGCTGCCCAATGTCCAGCCAAGAAATATTCCTGAAATGAGGGTCCACATGGTAGGTAGTGATCAGAATGAACGTACATGGGTGACCCCTGTAACCGTGCAACGAACAGAAGGCAGATAAGCGAGGATAACGCTTATTCAACAGAAATGACTGTGACCCGCTTTTCGGTGGGGTTGGATACCCTGCCCAGTTTGCTCAGGTAATCCCGTAAGCCGTCGCTGTCAATGATACCGGTATCGCTGCGGAATCCGGTTGCGTTCCTGATGGCGGCAAAGCCATCCCCGCCACCTGCCACAAAGGCGTTCACCACGGCACGGTAGACTTCCGCTGGTTGCACCGGTCGATAAACGCCTTCTCTGTCCTTTATTGCAAAGGCCGTCACCCGCGACCCTTTTGCGGCGCTCAGTCGCACGGTCATGGTGGCGCTGCCCAGATAGGGCATAGCATTTGAATGGATCCCATATTTGGTTATCAAAAAGTCAACATCCTCTTCGAGGGCCTGCTTCAATTCATCCCCGGTCAAGTCAACAAGCACCAGTGTGTTGGCAAAGGGCATCACCTCGAGAACATCACCGACC
This sequence comes from uncultured Desulfobacteraceae bacterium, assembly GCA_964412045.1. Lineage (GTDB taxonomy): Bacteria > Desulfobacterota > DSM-4660 > Desulfatiglandales > B25-G16 > B25-G16. The sequence goes on along the minus strand of CAYPNL010000055.1, from coordinate 3,540 downwards.
GATATCTCTCCAGCAGTCAGACTTCTTCGCACCCCGCCGTAATTGAGTATAGCCACGTGCGCCCTGGGCACGGCTGCCAGCATCGAATCAACCCCGAGGAGGCCGGGACCGCAATTCAATCCCACCGTAATGTCCTCGGCGGCAACGGCTACCACATTCTTGCGGAACTGCTCCAGACTGCTTGTGTACGGTGCAAGGGCCGCTGCCACGGCAGGGTCTTCAGCCACAACCAGGGCTGTCTCTGTTTTGTTCAGGGCGTTGACAATCCCCTGATACGGCTCGGTATTAGGCAGGACCTTTTCACCATTGCGGGAAAAAACGCCACCCATCGGGATTACCGCCTTGCTGCTATACTCACTCACCTCGCCATCCGGCGTAAAGCTCACCTCCAGCCTGCCCAGCATGTGTCCCCACTGCCATGCCTGCAGGACCAGCGCCTGCTTTCCGTCCGGTGTCTTGAGTTCGGTGGGGTACGGCCCTTCCGGAATCAGGCCGATTGCGGAAAGTTTGGCTTCATCGCCCAACAGGCTGTGAGTGTGACCTCCGACAATAATATCAATCCCTGCCACCTTAGACGCCAATATCTTGTCCTGAACATACCCCAGGTGGGAAAGCAGGATGATCTTGTTGATCCCCAGGGCGGTTAAAGCGTCCGCCTGCTGCCTGGCACTTTCTATCGCATCGTTGAAGACAGCCTTGCCTGGGTTAATGGTGGTCTGCGGGGTAGTTTCGGTAGTCACCCCAATAATGGCCACCTTATCACCCTTTATCTCCTTTATCATGTATGGCCTGACAAATGGGGCAATAGTCGGCTCCGCAGAAAAATCAATATTGGCCGAAAGCCAGGGGAATTTACTTCGACCTATCCAGCCGGGGATGGGTTCCCCCCCTCTGTCAAACTCATGATTGCCGAAGGTGAAGGCATCCACTCCCAGCATATTCAGAAAATCGAATTCAATCGTGCCCTTAAATAAGGTGAAATAAAGCGTTCCTTGCACTGCGTCGCCGGCGTGCAACAGAAGCAGGTGAGGATCATCGGCCCGCATCTTGTCAATAGCCGTTTTTAGACGAGCAAATCCGCCCAGCTCAGCCGTAGTAGCTATTCCGTCAATTTTCAGGTTGACCTCGGCCGGCTCAAGATGGGAATGGGTGTCGTTCAGGTGGGCAAGGGACATAGTGAAACGAGCAGTCTGGGTGCTGCATCCTGTTACAAGGGTTATGAAAACGGCAAAAATGAGCTTGAATAAATGCATGTATACTGCCCCATACCGTCTCTTGAGGCTTATTCTGTCTGTGAAGAACCAGACGTTATCCCTGCTTATCCACAGTTTTTTTATGGATAACCCTGAAGCACGATTCGGCCTCGAGCCTCTCGGCCATGAGCTCAAGGCCGAATGGCTCATGGCCGAGAGGAAGCGTCAGGGTCATGTGCTGCTGTTTTTATTGTATCCGTCATTAGTTACATGGTATATGGTTGATTCCATCAAAGCGGTCTATCATTGTCTGCTTTGTTCCACAGACATTCATGCGTGGTTATTGGGGAAACACGTTGAAACCTCTGTCTTTTTTATCGGACACGGGAACTAAAGTCAATGTTTCTTATAACACACCATACTAGAATTTGACAAAGGAGGCTGCCATGGTGATCAAGGAATCGCGTAACAGTATTATAAAAAAAGTCATTTTCATCGCTATGATTCTGAATATGTTGCATCTTGCAAACGCCCTGGCTTGCACAACCATGCTCGTTACAAAAGGAGCTTCCCAAGATGGTTCGGTAATGGTCGCGCATTCAGACGACAGCGAATTATTCGATCAACGTCTGGTCTATGTCCCTGCTGCCGATCATGAGCCCGGCTCACTCAGACATGTGTACTACGATGCAGCATCGCTTGGAGAAAGATCTGAATATCATGCAAATTTTCTGCAGCGTTATGTCGGGATCGACAGGGGGCCAACGTATGTCGATCCTGAAAAACCACAGAGCATTTCCATCGGCGCTATCCCTCAAGTAGCCCATACCTACGCATATTTTGACGGATCTTACGCCATTATGAATGAGCATCAGCTCATGTTCGGCGAATGCACGGACGGAACCAAAATTCAACCCGAACCGGTGCCCGGAAAGCTGATTTTTTACAGCGCTGAACTAAGCCGTGTCGCTGCGGAGCGATGTAAAACAGCACGAGAAGCCGTTGAATTGATTGGCAGCCTGATTGAGACCTATGGCTACTATGGCACAGGAGAAACATTGCCTATCGGCGACACAAAAGAAGGCTGGGTTATAGAGATGGCGCCCAGTCCTGAAGGCAAGGGTGGACTTTGGGTAGCAAAAAAAGTTCCCGATGGGGAGGTTTTTGTGGCCGCGAATGAGCTCCGCATCCGAGAAATAGACCCTGATGATCCCAATATGCTCTATGCAAAGGATCTTCATGACGTCGCCAAAAAACATGGATGGTGGAAACCGGAAGACGGCAAACTTGACTGGCTACGAACAGTCAGTTTAGGGGAATACAGCCATCCTTACTACTCACTGCGCCGTGTCTGGCGTCTGCAGTCACGTATTGCTCCTTCCCAGAAGAAATCACCATGGGTTCAGGATGGATTCACAAAAATGTACCCATTCTCCATTAAACCGGACAAGAAGCTCACCGTACGCGACGTCATGAGCCTGTACCGAGATTACTACCAGGGAACCGAATTTGATCAAACAAAAGGTATGACTGCTGGGCCTTTCGGCTGCCCTTACCGTTACCCTGGCCCGATGGATGCAGGGAACGACACGGGCGATCCGAACGCCAAGCTCAAAGGTGCGTGGGAACGACCCATTTCCATCTATCGATGTGGGTTCAGCTATGTATGCCAGGCTCGAGCATGGCTGCCGGATCCCATTGGTGGGATTATCTGGTTTGGCCCGGATGAGCCCATGACCACATGCTATGTGCCTTTCTATGCCGGTGTCAAAAGCATAGCCGAACCCTATTACACGTGCGACACATCAACATTCAGCCAAAAAAGTGCATGGTGGGCCTTCAATTTTGTAGCTAACTGGGCTGCTCTCAAATATAGCTATATGATACAAGATATCCAGCAAAAGCAGGATGAAATCGAAAATGCTGAATTAGCAGGCATAAAAGAAATGGATGACCAGGCACGTGCCCTTTATAAGCAGGATCCGGAAAAGGCTCGTCAAATGCTCACCACGTACTGCAAAACTCAGGCTAACCAGGTTGTGAAAGACTGGTGGGATTTTGCATGGATTCTTGTAGCCCGCTATGACGACGGATACGTCAACGCCCCTGGGCAGATGGCGCAGGAAGTCGGTTATCCGAAAGAATGGTATGACAAATCAGAGTGGATGGACGGCCCGACATCGTACCAGAAGAAAAAATGAAGAAGCAGGGCCTTATTATGAGTAAATGCATCAAAATAGCCCCAGAGGTAACACGTTAGCCTTTTGAAACTACCTGGTGCATGGGTATGGAGGTGTCTTTTTTCCCATTATACCCCAATAAAGACAACTCAGGAGGCCGCTTCAAA
>CAYPNL010000054.1:0-1973 GCA_964412045.1 uncultured Desulfobacteraceae bacterium | reverse complement strand
GTTCTACAGGCAATCCCCGGATGAGATGACAAAAGAGATGATGGAAGACTATTTTCTGTACCTGAAGCAGGGTAAAGGCCATGCCCCGACCACTATAGGCGGTGTTATTACGGGGCTGAGATTTTTCTACAATCACGTGCTATGCCAGGAACACCTGGCTCCCCATTGTACCTTCAGCAAAAAACCCAGGAAGCTGCCGACGGTTCTCACCCAAGCGGAGATCTGGAAGATCATGAACGCCGCGGAGAACACCAAGCACCGGCTTATTATCATGGCGGCCTATTCAGCCGGTCTTCGGTCCGGTGAGGTCATCGCCCTCAAGCCCGAGCATATCGAAAGCAAGCGGATGTTGATCAAAGTCGTCGATGGCAAAGGTCGGAAAGATCGCTATACCCTTCTCTCCGAGACGTTCCTCAGAGAGCTCCGAGACTACTGGAGAACCTATCGTCCCCGGCCCTACCTCTTCCCGTCTTCCTACAAACACAGAACATCATTGCGGTATGAAAGTGTGCGGGAGCTCTACGACAAGGCGAGAAAGAAAGCCGGCATCACGACAGGCGCCGGGCTCCACACGCTCAGGCACAGCTTTGCCACCCATCTGCTGGAGGCCGGCTATGATATTCGGAAAATTCAGGTCCTCTTGGGCCATTCGCGGTTATCCACGACCATGATCTACGTGCATGTGAGCCGGGAGACCCTCTCGAAGATCAAAAGCCCGCTCGACTCTTACGATCCCCACGATGACAACCATGAGGAAGGAGGGGATGAGTATGGCTCAACGAGGTAACCGGAACAGTAGTTCTCCTCGAAACCGTTCCCCTGAGCTCGCCGACATTCTCCGGGCGCACATCACGGAGTATCGAGAAACATACCCCCTGCAAGCCCATCAGTACAAGATCGTATCCGACCTCATCAACTGCAGAACGGCCTATCTTGGAGGCCGCATCGAGAAGTGCGATCACTGTGGCGCTGAGCGGATCACCTATAACTCCTGCCGAAACCGGCACTGCCCCACATGTCAGAACATCCCGCGCGAACGATGGCTTGAAGCCCGTAAGGCAGAGCTTTTGCCCGTGAGCTACTTTCACACCGTATTCACGCTCCCCCACGAGCTGAACCCCATTATTCTGCGCAATAAGGAAACCATGCTCACGATCCTCTTTCACGCCGTCGCCACAACCCTCCTGAGCTTCGGCCGTAACCCCCGAAACGGCCTGGGAGGACAACTGGGATTCATCGCTATCCTGCATACCTGGGACCAGAAGCTCAATGCCCACTTCCATCTCCATTGCCTGATTCCCGGAGGGGTCATGACCGGGGATGGGAAGCAATGGAAGCCGTGCACAAAAAACTATCTGTTCAATGAAGAGGCTCTGGGCCTCGTGTTTCGCGGAAAATTCATCGAGTCTATGACAGCGGCATATCAAAACGGCGCCTTGCAGTTTCCCGGTATCCTTGCCCCCTATCGGAAACCGCAGCGATTCTCTGAGCTCACGGGCTGTCTCTACTCCCACAAGTGGGTGGTCAGCGTGCGAGAGCCGATCAACCGACCAGAGTACGTCCTTGAGTACCTTGGCCGCTACACCCATCGGGTCGCGCTCTCGAATCAGCGTATTGTAGCGTTAGAAAACGGCACGGTTACCTTTACCTACCGAGATCGAACCACCAACCGAATAGGGCAGGTAACCATTTCCGCGGTGGAATTCATTCGACGCTTTTTGCTCCACGCCTTACCCCATGGATTCGTCAGAATCCGTCACTTCGGCTTTCTGGCAAACCGCTCCAAAACCGAGCACCTGGCCAAGCTTCGATCTCTCATAGGTCGGGTACGGGGCATGCATGAGCCTGCAGCGCACAGCCTTCGGGACATGATGCTGCTGCTCACCGGCATTGATGTGAGGGTGTGTCCTTACTGCAAGAAAGGAACGATGCGACTCATTGAACAACTACCCAGATATACCGGGCTGGGGGCA
>CAYPNL010000053.1:0-2235 GCA_964412045.1 uncultured Desulfobacteraceae bacterium | reverse complement strand
TCAAGCGTCTTCACGCTCGTTTTATAACCAAATCTATCTGTGTAGATCATGAGTAGTTTCACGTCATACCCCTATTGTAATATGGTTTCCAGTATCACTGGTTTTGAAATATTCCAACGTTGTCTCGAATGTCAGAAATTCACCTCATCAATCCATGGCTGCTGTGAAGAGGAATCAAACCAATCATTATCCATGACACCAGTGCAGTCCTACAGATTTGCCTGTGATATGACATACCGACCTTAATACATTTCTTAAAAAGCCGGGACAAAGCCTTTCATTTCGCGTTTCCCAAAAGGATTTACTGATCTGACATGAGCTAAACGGAGACCCCTATTTTGTCAGCTATGTTAAGGCCCGGTATACCTCCTCTGCCTATAGGTAAAGTAACCACAGAATGAAGCATGTCAATGTTGACATAAAAACGAGCCGCCTGTCATCCAAGCCTTACGCTATCCTCGACGACAGGTATATCAACAAAGGAAAACAGGTTTTCGAATTGGGGCTGTAAAGCCATCCCTCAGCCAGATAATTGCCTCTGCGGATGTTGCCCGTCGCCTGAATGCCGGAGAATATTCGTCTCTTCATTGACATTGCCCGTGCTATGGCTGCACCCAGGAGGGGATTATAAGGCGCACCCGTAAGCAAGCGGGAAGTTAGCGCAGCTAGTGCGTGGAGCAGCTAATGCAGGGATCATATGCCCGTATCAGCATCTCGCAGAGGAGCCTCAGTTCATCTTCGCTTTGTTCCAGCCTGCCTGAGACGAGTTCTTCGAGATCCTTCTGGATGTTGGCATGGTTCTGTCCGGTAGGGATGACGCAGTTGGCCCCAATGATATGTCCATTCTCACCGTAGGTATAATCGTGTATGAGCAGACCTCGAGGGGCCTCTACGGCCCCGATCCCACGGCCCGCCCGGGGCGTCACGGAGATCTGCTCTTCCCGGATCCCCTCTTCGAGGAGCAGGTCGATACTGTCGATAGCCTCCTCCGCCTCGTGCACGGTCTCCACGACCTGAGCGATATGATTCATAAACGGCTTGAAGCATATGGGTTTCAGCCCCAGGTCGGCTGCGGAATCTTTTGCCAGGGGATACAACTGCCCGGCATTGTTGTTGATCCTGGCCAGCGCACCGACTGCGTAGGATTCCCTTACATGTCTTGCGAGCTTCGCCGTTGAATGGGGCACGCAGTACTCGTTGGTGATCTTCAGGTAGTCTTCCAAACCGGCTGTACCCGTATCCGTGGAACGGATCGAACCGCGGACAAAGGCATACTCTTCAGGATGTGTGAGTGAGATATACTCCGTCTCCCGAAAAAAATCGGGAAGCTCGATCCCCTTAAAGAGCGCCACGGTTGCTCGAAGGTCGGGCAGTGCTTCCTTCAGTTTGTCCTTTAGGCTCAGCAGGCCCCGTTCTGTGGGGAGCCTGCCGAATCCGTTCACCACAGCCGCTTGTGGGTGTACGGCCCTCCCCCCGATCATCTCCATGATGTCATTGCCCAGCTTCTTCAGCCGTGCGCCGCATAGTACCGCCTCCTGGTGGGATTTCATGAGCGCGAAGGCGCTTTCCGATCTCAGAAAATCCGGCAATGCCAAAAAGTAGAGGTGCAGGATGTGGCTCTCGATGATCTCACCTGCGTACAGGAGCTTCCTGAGCAGTATGGTCTGCTTTGAGGGCCGGATCCCGAATGCCGCCTCTGTGGCCTGGATGGAGGCCAGCTGATGGGATACCGAGCAGATTCCGCATATACGGGATGCCAAAACGTGGGCATCATGCCACGGCCTTCCGCGAAGTATGAGCTCGAAGAACCGAGGCGATTCCGTTATCTCCCATCTGAGTTCCTCCAGCTTGCCATGAGAGGCCTTCACAATCAGGTTGCCGTGTCCTTCCACCCTGGCGAGCTGGTTTACTTGAATATGAATTTTGCTCACTTCCACATGCCTTCTTGGCAAAGGTTGAAGAGGTTGAATTTCTGCATGATCTCATCAACGGAAAGCCCCGCTTTTGCCAGGATCTCCTTCTCTGCGTTGATGTTGGGCTCATCTATAAACCCACGGCATCCCCAACACACGGCCCCGCCTGTTACGCAGGTGGCCTTGCATCCTCCCCTGGTTACCGGCCCCAGGCAGGTCATACCCTTGTCGAAAACACACACGTTCCCTGCCGCCTTGCATTCCGCACACACGGGGTCGTTCGGCTGATAGGGCGTTCTGCCTGCCAAGAGCTCCCCTACGA
>CAYPNL010000052.1:0-6620 GCA_964412045.1 uncultured Desulfobacteraceae bacterium | reverse complement strand
ATGAAGATACAGTCGAAATCCATGGTTGACCATGCGGTCCACTATCTCGAGGATATGATTGTTAAGGGTAAGTTTGGGCCAGGACAAAGGATTAAGGAGCAAGAAATCTCCACCAGATTGGGAGTAAGCCGTCCTCCAGTACGAGAGGCCTTTAAGATCCTGGAGGCAGAGGGCCTCATACGACGAGAGCCGAGAAGAGGAGTGATTGTCTCCGAGGTCACCAAAGATGATATCTGGGAGATTTACACCTTGAAGATCCCACTTTATACGCTCGCGGTTGTCCTTGCGATCGATAGAATGTCTGACAATGACATCGGGAAACTGGAAAAGATTGTCGTGCAGATGGAAGCGCTGTCTTTTAATGAGGCAAATCCTGATATCATAAAATACGAGGAGTTAAACAACCTCTTTCATGAAACCACCGCAGCCATGGCTAGACATGGGAGGCTGAAGAAGATTGTGCAATCCTTAAACAACCAGATCAAAAGGATCAGTTATAGGTCCTTTACCAAAGAAGGACATCTCCAATCGTCGTGTAGATATCATCGCCAGATTCTGGAGGCTATTAGGTCGCGGGATAAGGCGTTGGCAGAACGACTCACCAAAGAACATATCGAAAGGGGATTAGCGATTCATAGGGAGCTTGATGAGGAACAGCGTTTAGTGGTTGACACTCAAAGTGAATGATGAAGGAGGTTTTATATGAAGGTACCGGAAGTTAAGAACAATTATGGAAGACTGAAGTTTTTAATCAATGCCGAATGGGCGGATTCGAAATCTACCGATATCAATGAGGACACTAATCCTGCCACAGGTGAGGTAATTGCCGCATTCCCTACTGGAACTGCAGGAGAAGCTCATGCTGCGGTTGAAGCAGCCCACAGGGCCTTCAAGGGATGGAGGGAATTGCCCCTCCGAGATAGGGCAACCCTGCTCTTCAATATGCGGGGTAAGTTCGTTGAACACTATGAGGAACTCTCTCGCATCCTCACGCAAGATCATGGAAGGACTATAGGTGAGGCCAGGGGTTCCGTAAGCAGGGTAATCGAGAATATAGAGTCAGCCTGCTCAGCGCTGTACGGCTTGGCCAAACAGAACGAACATATGGATCAGGTCGCGACCGGCATTGATCAGTACCTTATATGGGAACCGCTCGGGGCTTTTCTCATTATAAGCCCCGGCAATATCCCCATGCACGCCTGGTCATCCTTTGTGCCCTATGCACTGGCTGCAGGATGCACGGTGGTAGTAAGCCCAAGCAGGCAGGACCCTGTAGCTGGCGAGGCTGTCTGCCGGGTGGCGCAAGAGGCGGGCTTCCCCCCGGGGGTAATAAACCTGATTCATGGCGGAAGAAACATCAATAAAGAGATTTTGTCGCAACCGGAAATAAAGGGGGTTGGATTCATAGGATCTAATAGGGCAGGTTGGGAGTTGTTTGATCTGTGCGGGAAACTGGGAAAGACCTCTTCCATCAACGGTAATGGTAAAAACCACTGCGTCATTATGCCGGATGCAGACGTTGATCAGTGTGTTGAATGGCTCCTCAGGGCGTGTTTTGGGATGACGGGACAGCGCTGTCTCGGCGTTGATAACGTAGTCATCATCGGAGATATCTATGATGAGGTGAAAAGCAAATTTAAGGAGGCTGCCGCTGCCATGAAGCTCGGCTATGGGCTTGATGAGGATACCACACTTGGTCCACTGACCACCCTGGCCGGAAAAGAAAAGGTATCGGGCTGGATCGAGCGATCACTGGCCGAAGGCGCAAAACTCGTACTTGATGGAAGAAATGTGAAGGTCAAGGACTACCCTGGCGGGTACTTCCTCGGCCCCACTATCCTAGAGGATGTGAATGTTGACATGTCAATGGCCAAAGAGGAGGCCTTTGGACCAGTGGCGGCCCTGATCCGGGGGCAGAGCCTGGATCAGGCAATAGAGTGGATTAATACCAAGACCAATCTCGGGCATTCAGCATCCATCATGACCCAAAGCGGTAAGAACGCCCGCAAGTACATCAGAGAGGTGAACGTAGGCAATGTGGCAGTGAATGTGGCTGTGGCACAGCCGTATGCCTTCTTCCCGCTGGGTTCCAGAAGAGAATCCTTTGTGGGAACAGCCAAATCAAGGATGGCCTCTATGAGGATGTTCATGGACGAGAAGACGGTCATCGCACGGTGGGTCTAGGACCTTTTGCATTGAGCTATTGTATCGAAAGCGGTCACAAGTCTGTCTTTCTCTTTTACGGATCTCACGCAGCATGCAAGCGAATGGCAAATTCGGTAGCCAAGAGAGGGAAACATAGCAGGTTAATATCAACCGCACGATTAGGCTAGGGAGGCGCTGCTTTGAGGATTGATCCAGAGAAGTGTACCGGATGCGGGCTGTGTGTCCTCGACTGCCCTAAGAAGGCTATCACTCTTATGCACAAGAAGGCGGTTATAGGGGATGAGTGCGTGGAGTGTGGCGTCTGCCTCAAGGTTTGTCCAGTCGATGCGCCCATTGCGGATGAGCAGCCTAAATCGGGATGCGTCACCTGTGAGGCATGTCCCATCGCGTGCCGGATCCCAGAAGGGCAAAGAGGCGCCTGCGGCAGATATCAGAATGAAGATGGACAAGTTGTAAGGAGCATCCCGCTCCAGTTTGAAGAGGATGTAGCTGATATCGTAGGTCCGAGTCCTGACCCTTTCATTCAAAGACCGCTGATAACTGCTATCGGCGCTGGGACCACGTATCCTGATTACAGGCCGGCTCCTTTTATCGTTCAGGAAAACGTAGATGCGGTGGATGTTGTCACCTCAGTCAGCGAGGTTCCTCTTTCCTACAGCGGGATCAAGATCAAGATAGATACAGACCTTTCTCTTGGTGAGGAGAGATCGCCGGTACTTTTTGAGAAGCGCGAGGTAGGACACCTCTGCACCGAGGAGTATGGTTCAAAGATCCTCTCGATTGGCGGTGTGAACCAGCTGACTGGTAAGGATGGTTTTGCTGCAGCACGGTGCATTTCCGAACTGGCAAACAGGAATAGCCTCAGTCTTACGATAGAGGGAGGAGCGCGTCTGAAGGTGCAGGTCGGCCAGGCGCCGGTCATTAACGGTGAATTGGTTGAAAAGATGAGGGTTGGCTGTGGAAGTGCCACAGCCGGTCTTTTTGCCCCGCTCATCAAAGAGGCAGCGGATGAGGTTATCGTGATCGATTCCCATATTACAAGTCTTTTTTCTGAGCATACTGCGGGGACATATCTCGGCACAACCCCAAGTGGTATTCACCTCAAATTCAGGATGAGTACGCCTGGACGTTATTTTGGTGAACATGGGGGCGGATGGGGCGGCACCCCTATCGAGGATCCGAAGGATATTATAGAATCTATCGATATGAGTGTTGCCCGTCCTGGGATGACAATCCTGATCACGGAAACAACGGGCCAGAGGGCAATCCTGTACAGGATAAAGAGGAAAGGGGCGTTTGAGGAGATCCCCTTAACGCCAAAGGCCCGGGAAGTGATAGAGATGATTCAGAATCACTGCGAGCCATCACGGGTCTCGGGGGTCTATGTCGGCTGCTCTGGCGGAAGTTGGAGAGCCGGGGTCAGTGCTTACCCGATTAAGTTGACCGGGGCCGTTCATGAAAACCGGGCGGTAATAACAGTGGGAGGGGCTCCCACCTTCATCTTGCCCGGAGGCGGGATCGATTTCCTTGTCGATGTGGAAAAGGTAATGGCAGGCGCCTTTACCTGGATTCCCACTCCGGCCACTGTGGCCCCTATAGAGGTAACGATGAGGCTTGCTGACTATAAGAAAATCGGCGGTCACCTCGGTTCAATCAAGAGCGTGAGAGCGCTGCGGGAACATTTTAACAGAACCACACATTGAACAACGTCACCTTGATAAGAGAAGGCCTAGCCTTGGTCGATTCCGGGCCCCTGTATATGACGGTTCAGGTCTCTGAAAAGGGCGTTCCCCTATCAGAGCTGGCTGAGTCTGGAGCAGCTTATGCCCTTGAGATCCTGAAAGAGCAGGCAAACTCCATTTCCGTAATCAAACAAAAGGCATGTAATCTCTCGTTACGCGAGATCTACTCTGAGGTGGTTAACCATATGATTCTTGCCTGTCAATCCCTCAATGATCCAACCCTTACTCCTTTGGCCGCCGTGGCAGGCGCGGCATCAGATATGGTTGCCGACTATATTGCCGGGAGAGGAGGCACAAAGATTATCGTCAATAATGGAGGAGACATCGCCATTCGATTACGGGAGGGAGAGAGGGCGACTGTTGGGCTTCGCCTGAATCTCATGAGGCCTTCGTATGACCATGTTGCACGAGTAGAAAAGGATTGCGGGATCTGTACAAGTGGGATTGGAGGCCGAAGCTTTACCTTTGGAGTTGCCGACGGGGTAACGGTAGTAGCCCATCAGGCTGCAACAGCTGATGCGGCTGCAACATACTTGGGAAACAGAACAACGGTCGATTCTCCTGAGGTAAGACGAGTTCTGGCAGAAACCATCTATCCTGATACCGATATCCCGGGAGCCGAGGTTACGCAATCGGTCGGGGCTCTCACCGAAGAGCAGATTAACACGGCTATGGGCATGGGTCAGGCAGAAGCTCGTACATTAATGGAGAGGGAGCTTATTCTTGGAGCGATTATCTCAGTTAAGGACCGCATCGTTCCACTGGGATACTGTATGAACGCCCTGAGAGGGGTATCAGATTTGCGTTCAGCTCTCGGTTGATAGCTGTGTTTTATGGATATATTCCGCTAGGTCCATTAGAAAGGAGGAACATACGATGGCCAAGATAGTACTCAAAAACATTGGTACCATTTTGTCAGGGGATATCGCCACCCCAGTCATAGAGGGAGACTCTATCCTGGTTGACGGCGCCACTATTGCCGGTGTCGGAAGGGAAAACGATCTCAACACAGAAAGTGTAGCGAGAGTCATCGATATTAATGGAGCGACTGTTGCGCCGGGATTAATTGACTCCCATTGTCACGTTTGTGTCGGAGATTATACACCCCGACAGTTTGCAACAAATTTTATTGAGGGAGAGCTCCATGGTGGCGTCACAACGGTTATCTCTGCCGGCGAGGTCCACTATCCTGGACGCCCGAAAGATGCAGCCGGCACCAAGGCCCTGGCTATCTTAACTGCAAAGGCCTATGCCAATTTTAGACCTGGTGGCGTTAAGGTGATCGGAGGCGGATTAATACTTGAAAAGGGCCTCACAGAGAAAGATTTTGAGGAAATGGCTAAAGAAGGTGTGACTCATGTTGGAGAAATTGGTCTCGGGAGTGTAAAGCAGCCGGAGGACGCTGCCCCCCTTGTCAAGCTGGCAAAAAAATATGGGATGATCGTCATGATGCACACGGGGGGAACATCCATTCCGGGCAGTTCAACCGTTACTGCAGAGATGGTAAAGAAAACCAACCCTGACATTGTCGCCCACCTGAACGGCGGTCCAACCTCCATCCCTTTATCTGAGGTAGAAATATTAGTAAAGGAAACCGATCTCTTCCTCGAAATAGTTCAATGCGGGAACCCCCTTGTCGCAGTCGAGGCAATAAAGATGATAAAGGAAAATGATGCATTAAATCGGGTAATGGTAGGGAACGATATGCCTTCAGGCACCGGTGTTATATCTCTTGGCATATTAAGAACGCTGAACCTAATCTCCTCTCTTGGGGGAATTAGCGGGGCAGAGGCCGTTGCTATGGCAACGGGAAATACGGCACGATGCTATAGGCTTAACAGAGGCTTAATCAAGGAAGGATATGAGGCAGATCTTATCATGATGGACACCCCTCTGGGGTCGGTTGCCGATGACGCTGTTGGTGCAATTGAATGCGGAGATATTCCAGGCATAGGCCTGGTCATGGTAGATGGCGTTATCAAAGCCCAGGTCAGCCGCAATACACCTCCCCCGGTAAGGAAGTGCGTCATAGGCGGGCCTGAACAGTCGATTGGTTAAATAAACCTGTTATTTCAAGGCAATTATTTTCTATTAGATAGATCAGGAGGGAGTTATGGAAATAAGAAAATTGGTTACCATTCTAGAAGAGACTAACTCAGAAATGGGGAAGAATCTCTCAAAGCCTGTAAAAAAGGCCGCTGCTATAGCAATCATAAAAAACCCATTTGCAGGAAAATACCAGGAGGATTTAAGCGAACTTATAGATGATGGTGAAACACTTGGGGATACTTTAGGAAACAGGGCAAGGGAGGCCCTAGGAATCTCAAAGGATGAATGCGAAGGATATGGGAAAGGGGCCATCATTGGCATGAGTGGCGAGCTCGAGCATGGTCATGCCATTATGCACCCCAAGTTGGGAGCCCCTTTTAGGGAGGCACTCGGGGGCGGAAAGGCGATCATCCCGTCAGCAGCCAAGATGGGCGGGCCGGGAACAGAGCTCGACATTCCTACCCACTATAAGGATGCCGCCTTTGTTCGTTCGCACTTTGATGCCATGCCTATAAGCGTTCAAGATGCGCCTCGAGAGGACGAGATCCTCGTTGCCTTGGTGGTTACTAGTTCGGGGAGACCGCTGCCGCGAATTGGGGGGCTCAAAAAAGAAGAGGCCAAAAAGGAGGATGGGCTCCGATAATGCTTACCTCCAGGGGGCGG
>CAYPNL010000051.1:0-3218 GCA_964412045.1 uncultured Desulfobacteraceae bacterium | reverse complement strand
GTTACCAGCTCAAGGGGAATGGAAATCGCATGATCCGGGCATATGAATCCGCATTCATTGCAGTCCTCGCACAGAAACTCGGTGACCACAATCCTTTCCTCCTGAACCCTGATCGCCTGATCAGGGCATACTTCTACACACAGAGGTTGCGATATTCCTCCACACTTCGTGCATTTCTGGGGGTCTACCTGAGCAGCCATCATTCCTCCTCCTGTTATTTGTCCTCCGGGTTGTATAGTCTCCGGACACACACACCGTCGCCGCTTGGTATGGACTTGAGCGTATCGATCTTCAGGTTCGTGCCGAGGAAGGCATTAACCTCCTCGAGGAATTCCCGAAGGTACGTGTCACATCCTTGGAGATCCTCCTTCATAGACGCACCATGTTCCTTTGCCGAGGTAGGCCACGGGCATCGTTCCCAGGTGATAAAGAGCTCGTTGGGCTTTTGGCCTTTCTCTATCTTCACCACGGCTCCGTTGGTAGTCCACAACCCCTGATACGCCCTGGCCACATTCATCATTAATCCCTCTATGCCCTTGAGTAAATTCATGCGCGGGAGATAGGCCTTACCCATGTCCTTACCGATGATCCCCCACGCCCTCACGCTGAGATCGAACGGGTCTGCGTCGGGGCCGGCGACCTCGAGAAGTGCCTGTCGCATTTGATAGAACGTCCTCCTGGTTGATTCCTGGGAACCCTGCAATGCCCTCCACAGGTCGCTAATCTCTTTTTCCGGATCAACTGCCATCTCTCACCCTCCTTTTAGATCCTGATACCGATTCGGTACCCATCATGAACCGCGCTTGATAGATTTCGCGGAACCAATGCGTCGCCAATGACAAAAAGCTCGATGCTGTTTTCCTGGACTACGTCCTTCAAGGCGGGATTTGCCTCCCGTTCCGTAAGAACAAACGTGTCGGCCTTCACGGGAATCCGGTAACCATCATAGGTAACGACCGTCACGCCCTCATCGGTGATCTCCTCAATATCGCAATCATTGTACGTAGTTACCTTGTTTTGCCTGAGATAGCCCACATACCGCCATAAAAAGGAGGGATTCACATCCTTTCCGAGCTTCTTTTCCCTGCCGACAACGGTCACGCGTTTGCCCTGCTTTGCCAAAAACAGCGCTACCCCGATCCCGGGCTTCATATTGCCCCAGACCACCACGTTATCGCTGACCTGTGCCGTTCCGCTCAACACATCCAACACAGAGACAACGTTTTGCCGGTCAAAACCAGGGGCTGTTCCCCTGCTGTATCTCGGCCCTGTGGCAAGAACCACCGAATCGGGCAGCTCCTCCTCGATGACCTCCGGGGTTACCTCGGTGCCCAAGTGGAACTCCACCCCGTTCTTCTCACACATGGACTTTGCGAATCGTATCTGCCCGTAGAGTTCGTCGTCGCCGTAAGGGGCCTTAGAGGCCTCGATAATGGTGCCGCCCAGGTCCTGCCTTTTGTCATACACATGCACCTCGTGACCTCTCTCAGCGGCTACCCAGGCGCACTCCAGGCCCGCAGGACCGGCACCAACGATCATGACGTTTTTGGTCATCTCCGCTGGTTTAATTTCGTATTTCTGATCCCACTCATGGGCGCAGACCGGGTTGATGTAGCACGTCATGGGAGCATCTCTGAACAGTCGTGCGAGACAGACATTGCAGGCAACACAGGGCCTTATCTCCTCCTCTTTTCCTTCCAAGACCTTCTTCGGCATTAAGGGATCGGCGATCATGGGACGGCACATCTCCCATATATCCAGCTTTCCCTCCTCAATGGCCTTGTTCGGGAGATCGGGGGTAAAAAGCCGATACGCCATGGAAACGGGTATCTTCAGGTGTTGTTTGGCCCGTTCTGCTAAATGGAGCCAGCTCCCCATGGGGATGTCCCTGCTGATCACCGGGTAGATCGACTCCTGCCATCCTGCAGTAACACTCATGACATCCGCTCCTGCCTCCTCGGCCATCTCATAGGTGATCATGGATTCTTCGGGTGTGTTTCCGCCCACATCATCCAAGAGTTCCTCGGCACAGAGCCTGATTCCCAGCGGGACATCACCGCATACTTTCTTAACCGCCTGGATGCATTCCATCACAAATCTCATCCTGCCCCGTATATCGCCGCCATACTCATCGGTCCGCCTATTGGTATAGCTGGATACGAAATTGGAAAGGAGGTAGCCCACAATTCCTGAGATCTCCACGAAATCGAAGCCAGCCTTGAGCAATCGCTCTGTGGCCTCAACGTGCTCCTTAAGGCACTGTTTGATGTCCGCCTTGGTCATTTCCTGAACCGGCCTGAAGATCCTCAATCGCTGGGGGACCGGTGAGGGACCCTGGCAATAATCGGTCTCAATGGCGCCGACGCGGCCGCAGTGCATTAACTGGCAGCCGGCAACGGCCTTCTGTTCGTGAATTGCATCGGCAAGCCTCTTTAAACCGGGGATGAACTTATCGTCCCAGGCAGCAGCCTGGCCGACATATCCCTGTCCCCGCCCAGCCTTATCCATATAGACGCCCTGCATAACGCATAGACCACCCGCAACGCCCTTGGCCCTCTCCTTGAGGTAAGCAACGCCCGAATCGGTCACGAAACCGTCTCTCCCGTTCAGGTTATCCTCGGTGGCGGCGTACTTTATCCGGTTTGGGATAGTAAGATTGCCCAACTGGATCGGCTTGAAAAGATGGGGGTATTTCTGTGCCCCCGGATATGATGAATAATCCCATTCAAACAGTAGCTTGCCCATCTCTCTGGCCTCCTTTTCTAGGTTCACCCCGTTGAGATATCGATAGCCATATAGCCTGCAAGAAAAACCGTAAACCCTCATTCCGGTGATTGTTCGCGGAATATTCCAATGGGGGTCGATTGTATGTATACAGTATACAATTCGCTCGGAACTATAGTTGACCCCCCTTATAGTGTCAAGCTATAAAATCGCCATAAGATTGCTGCGCAATTTTATAGAACGCGGCTTGTCTGCCTCCGGCAGTCTTTGCCGCTGCGGAAAAATTACTATACCATCGAGTTTTTGTAACACGTTAGCCTTTTGAAAACTAATCCCGGCCTTTGCTCGAGGCACGAGAGGCGCTGTTGGTGAAACGCATGGGCATGGAGGTGTCTTTTTTCCCATCATACCCCAATAAAGACGAGTCGGTAGGCCGCTTCAAACGAGCGCACACGGACAAAGATCCTAGAAGACAATGACGAGTTGCTTGTGCG
>CAYPNL010000050.1:0-3041 GCA_964412045.1 uncultured Desulfobacteraceae bacterium | reverse complement strand
CATCTCGGTCTCTAACCAGATATTCGCCTCAGACCCGGAGCCAAAATAGATTCGAGGCACATCTGCATCCAGGAGCAGCCGATTCTCCTGTTTCCTCGCGCCAAGGATAAACGTGGAGGGTGCGTGCGACACTGCTTCCCTTATGAGGCCTGCCGGTAGGCTCACCCGCCAGTATCGAGACCCTGCTGTTTCTTCCCATACCTTAGCGCCGTTTTTCTTAAAAAGCTGGGCTGCCCGCTCGTTGTAGCACCAGATTCCGGGATCCGCCAATAGAGCCAAAGAGGCCTCGTCCAACCACTTGATTTGCTCCTGATTCAACCGTTCATATGGTTTTACCAGGACCCCCTCTCTATACGATTCAATCATGTATTTCTCCTGTCCTTTCGCATTTTTCCGTCAAGCTCTATCCCTGAATGCCCGTGTATATCGGCGACAGTGTCTGTCCCTGCCTACCAATACCTCGGCTGCCCGTACCTCCCCCATGATGTCGCCATCAAGGGGATCAACAATGGCTGCATCGAGACCCGCATAGATGGCCATGTGCAAAAATGCCGCATTCAGCCTGTTCCGAGCAGGCAGACCGTAAGAGATATTGGAGATGCCCAGGACCGTCTTCGCCTTGGGAAATGCTTTTTTGATCTCAGTGACTGCCGCAAGGGTTATCAAGCCCTGGTTGATATCCGTTCCAATGGGCATAACCAGGGGATCGAAAAATACATGCTCCATGGGAACTCCCCACCGCTCACAGGCCTTGACGATCTTCTCGCATGCATGGAGCCTATCCTGCACGGTTTTTGGGATACCTGACTCATCCATGGTCAGGGCTACCAGGGGAGACTTGTAGGTTGAGGCCAGGGGAACGATTTCCTCGAGGCTCTGCTGTTCCGCCTTGGTCGAATTTATCATAGAGACCCTGCCGTTTGCCTTCTTGAGCCCCGCCTCCAGTACAGCCGGGTCAGGGCTATCGATGCTGAGAGGAATATCCACCTTGCTCTGGATGGCCTCGACCGCCCACTCCATTGAGCGAACCTCCTGCTGCTGCGATCCCACACCTGTTCCCACGTTTACATCGATAAAGCTGACCCCTGCATCGGTTTGCCGTTTTGCCAGCCCTGAAATCGCCCCTTCATCCCGATCCTGGATCATGGACCTAATAGAAGGACGCGTGGCATTGATCTTCTCTCCTATGAGAATCATCTCTCCTTACCCCTCTCGCTATAAGGCCAAGATGAGGTCTCTGAGCCCCGGTATGTCGTTCTTTATCTTTGCTCTGATCCCCTGGGAAAGCACTGACTCCGCTGGACCGTCGAGAATCTCCCGAGCCTTATAGGCTGCTCGGGCGCGGGCATCCTTTCCGCTGCTCATCTCCCACTGATCCCGGTTTTCCCTGTCACTGAGCTGGGGTATGTACTGCTCTGAACGCATATGGCGCCGGGTGTGGCGGTTGGAGATGAAATGCCCGCCGGGTCCCACCTCCTTCAATACATCAAATGCCAAGGTCTCCTCATCCACCTTGATGCCATCAACAGCCCGCATCACCATGCCGATTATCTCGTTATCGATCACGAGCTTGTCGTAGGAAGCAGTCATGCAAAATTCCAAGAATCCCGCTGCGTCGTGGATGAGATTCCCCCCTGCCAGGGCCACCATGAGACTCGTAATGGCGGACTCGTATCCCGCCTGCGCATCATTGACCTTTGAGTCAGACATACCCGCTGTGGAGTAAAGGGGAAGCTGGTAGAATTGGGCCATCTGCGCAGCGGCTGCGTTCATGAGACCCATCTCCACCGCCCCTGAAAGGTACTTCATGTCTCTGAGATCCGTAATCGAGGATATACATCCATAGAGGGTTGGAGCCCCGGGGTGCGTGAGCTGTGTAAGCATGACGCCTGCCAAGCTGTCCACATTCTGCACCACAATAGTGCCGGCAAGTGTGATGGGAGCAGTAGCACCGCAAAGAGGTTCTGCCGGAACCACGACAGGGATACGGTTGCGCGCCGCCTCCATGGTGAGTTCGGCATACCTTTTATCGAGTTTGAACGGGCTGATGGGGCACGTAACCATGGAGATAAAGGGGCGTTCCCTAAGCTCGTTGGCAGAGCCCGCAATGTATTCCGCCATCTTGATGACGTTTTTCACCCCTTCCAACGTATACACGCCGCCCATTACGTGCTTCCGGGTCCACAGTAAGGCTGCACCGAATCTATTGACATCCACTTCCTCGACAGGAAGATCATTCGGGTATACATTCAGCATATAGAAATGGATATTATCCAGGGCCTCAACAAGCCGAGCCATGTTCATCACATCTACCAGCTTTGATTGCCGAGAATCCGTGGCCCCTGGATCCTGAACGTTCAGGGCTGTTCCTCCTGTTCCCATATAGACTGCATCTCCACCGATCTCGCAATCAAGCTCGCCTTTTTCATCCCGCCCGCAGAGCCGAACCAGGGAAGGCGCCGTCTCAATCAATTCCTCGACCAGATCCTGATTGACCTTGACGATCCGGCTGGCCTCATCGACCTCTGCACCGGCACGTTTGAAAAGCTCTCGAGCTTCAGTAAAATTTACCTCTACGCCTACCTCTGCCAAAACCTTGAGAGTCGTTGCGTGAATCTTTTGAATATCCTTATCGGTCAGTGGTTTGTACTGACCGCCTGACAAACCCTTCCGTATCTTCATCTTCTTCCTCCAATGATAAAATCGCTTCGCGATTTTATGTGACGCGGCTTCGCCGCTCTACCACGCAAAATGCCTATACAATTAAACTTCGTTCTGGCCCGTGACCTCAGGTCCTTCGCGCCGGGCAATCGATCTTGGGACAGTCTACACAAGGGTTATAAGGGGAATGAGCGGATTTGCCGGAAAGCGGATATACGCCGAATACGGCCGAGATAGACTTCCGCGGCATCATGAGGCATGAGTCCATCAACTGGATGCCGGCGGTGTTCGAGTCAAACAATTCAAAGAGTTTTTTCTGTTCTTCAATAGGCCAATCGCAATAGCCGGGGCTGAAACGGAGCGTTACGGCATTATTGTTC
>CAYPNL010000049.1:0-11047 GCA_964412045.1 uncultured Desulfobacteraceae bacterium | reverse complement strand
CAGGATGCTTCTCCCGATCGCAATCCTGCTCTCCTCTGTTATCTCCAACTCTACCCCTGAATCTATCGGTTCTCCATCCACGAATACACCCTGGAGGCTAGCAAGATCCAACACGAAGATCTTATCATCTATTTTTATCAACTGGGCATGATGCCGGGAGATATCCTTATCCAAGATGCGTATATCATTGTCAGCAGCCCTCCCAATGGTGGTAACTCCTTCTTTGAGGCTAAATGAGTTTCCCCTCATCGGACCATCTATAATATACACCTCCTTCAAGGTGAACCTCCGCCTTCTCAATCCTTCACTTCCCTGCAGGCCGATATGCGCAATAAAGCGCGTGCCGGTCTTCTTTAACCACCGGAACGTATAGCAAGATTGGTGCGCTTTATCAATCTATTAAAGCTATCCTATCCATTTCCCTTGACAGAACCTCGCTAAATGGGCATGTCTTGGTTTATTATTCTTTTTGGATTATTGCACCTCATCAGGGAGAGCCTGATCTATGAGTATGTTCTTGATCCTTGACATCGGGGCCGGGACCATGGATGTCCTCTGCTACGATTCTGAAACAGGGCTTAGCTATAAGGCAGTTGCCGAATCGCCCACCCTTTACCTGGCACACGCAGTGGCGAGCCTACACCACGATCTGCTTATCACCGGGTGCGAGATGGGGGGCGGGCCTGTCTCGGAGGCCCTGATTCAAAAGGCCAAGAGCACCCGGGTGCTCATGTCTGCCTCAGCTGCAGCCACGCTCCATCATGATGTGGATAGGGTGCGGTCTATGGGCATAAAGGTTATTAGTGATGCAGAGGCAGAGGCCCTGCGAGATGATCAAGGCCTTAGCCACCTCAGGATCGGCGACCTCGACATAGATCGACTGAGACAGCTCCTCCAGGGATTGGGCGTCCCCTTTTCATTCGATGTAGCAGGGATCTGCGCCCAAGACCATGGCATACCTCCCGAGGGCGTATCTCACCTGGATTACCGCCACTCATTCTTCAAGGCCAGGCTCGATGAAACCCCCTATCCTCAAGCCCTGCTCTATAGAAACGATGAGGTCCCGCCAACCTTCAACCGCCTCACGTCTCTGGCGAAAAGCGCCAAGGCATTGCCCGCCGATGAGGTCTACCTCATGGACAGCGGCATGGCAGCCATCCTCGGGGCAACCCTGGATCCCCAGGCAGCTCGAAACGAGAGGGTGCTTACCCTGGATGTTGCCACCTCTCATACCGTGGGCGCAGCCTTGGAGCAGGAGGAGATCTGCGGATTCTTCGAATACCACACCCGCGATATAACCGTCGAACGTCTGGACATGCTTTTGCTTGAACTGGCCGACGGAAACCTCGATCACGCTGTGATATTGCAGGAAGGGGGGCACGGCGCATACCTTCGAAAGTCCTTTGGGTTCAGGGCCGCGGAGATCATCGTGGCTACCGGCCCAAAACGCGGGATGCTCCGGAGATCCCGGTTGCCCATCGTATTCGGAGCTCCCCTTGGGGATAACATGATGACAGGAACAGCAGGCATGCTGGAGGCCATCCGCAGGCGCAAGGGCCTTGAACCATTGCCCGTGCTATAAGAGGTTGTGGGTGTTGGTATTCCTACTTTTTTCCACCCGCTATATCGGGCCTCACCCCAAGAAAAAGCCTGTCGTTTGCAGTGTAGATACGGGAGATATCCATATCTATGTGGATGTCTGTCTCGCCATGTATGTTGCTAGGTATCTCTTACCAGCGTATCGTTTCACGCCTGAAGAGCTTCCTTGATCTTCTCAACCGTGTCCTGGCTCTTCAGGGAAAGGATGCTCTTGAGGAGTCCTTCCTCTTGGTAAAATGAGATAAGCGGCTCGGTCTTCTCATTATAGGTCTTAAGCCTGTTCATGATGGCCTCTTCGGTCTCATCATCTCTCTGGATCACGGGGCTCCCGCATATCCTGCACCTCCCATCTTCCGTGGGCGGATTGCTTTTGATGTTGTAGATGGCCTGGCAGTCAGGATTCGAGCAGGTCCTCCTCGTGGTGAGCCGATCCAGGATGACCTCCTCGGGCACCTCAAGATTCACCACTAAATCGAGCGCGATGCCAAGCCTCTCGAGCAGCTTCTTGAGTTCCCCGGCCTGAGGGATCGTTCGGGGAAAGCCGTCCAGGATAAAGCCCTTTTCTCCATCATCGGATTTGAAGCGTTCTTCCATCATTTGTATGATGAGGGAGTCGGGAACGAGGTCGCCCCTGTCCATATACCCTTTCGCCTCCGTGCCCAGTTCAGTCCCCTCCTTGACTGCCGCGCGAAGGATATCCCCTGTTGAGATCTGCGCCGAACCATCATGCTCGGTCAGCAGCTTCGCAATGGTCCCCTTGCCGGCGCCCGGCGCCCCTAACAGTATGATTCTCATCTGAAACCTCCATTGTCTCTTCCAGCAACAATCTGATAAACAATACCTTGGTAAGGGAGGCAACTATAGAAAAAACCTTTACCATGATAGACCCTTCTCCTGAGATTCCGTTCAAAACGCCGTCTTTCTGTACCAGAAGTATAGGAAACCCAGTGGTGGGTGTAAAGAACGAAATGTCTACTGTTTTATTTCCATGCACTATCTCAACCTATGAGTAAACCGAAAGCCTCCAAACATGCTTCAGACATCACAACAAAATGGGTGTTGCATGGGATTGAGTATCAACATTCGGTATCCAATGGATTTTGTACTATTGTATCGATTTTGTACCAAAAGAGTTATTTGCATAGCCTTTTGAGCTTCTTCCCCCTTCTCCGTTTCTCCCCTTCCCCCTTCTTTCTTTACCCCCCATCCATCCTTTCTGATCTCCGTTTCCCCGATTCACCGTTTCCCCCCGTCTTTCTTTTCTCCCTTGCCTTTTCATCCCCATGCGAGTATTAAAAATAAGTACCTGATCAGGCGGATAGACTGTCCTTCGGCCATCCTGAGCATGGTCGAAGGACAGTCTAAACAGCTTCAGTCTGACTACGTGAGTAGTCACAAAATTTCCTTTCTCCATGATGCCAACGCATACTCAACCGGGCCATGAGCCATGAGCTATGAGCTTCTTACAACGGTGAACCTACTTTTCCTCTCTGCTATGAGCTTACTATAGCCATTATGATCAGGACTAGTGCTGTTGGAATTGAAAGGCAATAAGTCCATGAATTCAACAATATCCCTCGAATCATGAAAACCCATTCCGACGCACAACGGTTCAGCAGATACCAATCGGTAGTTACTGTGCTGTTGGATAAGGATTCTTTTTACAAGCCTGATATCTATGCAGAACTCAAAGATGAAGAAAAGGTCTTTATAGGCCGAGCGATCAGCGAATTGGTTCGGGATGGGTATTTGATCGAAAGGGGCTTAAAGTCAAAGCCATACTATGCATGGTCGGAGAAGAAAGAAGAATTCAGCCCAGGCCATTGGATTGATCGACGGGTTTTCACTGCTACCGTGAAGCGTGCTCCTTCCGCAGATCGACCGAGGGAGCGTCTTCTGCGCTTGGGACCCGCTGAACTCAAGACTTCAGAGCTTTTGGCAATCCTCATCCGTGCTGGCCTCCATGGGGAGTCTGCCATGCAGGCAGCCGAAAAACTGGCAGCGCTCTTTGGGGATAACCTTCAAAAGCTCTCTTTACAAGCGAGAGGTGAATTGAAACAGGTGAGCAAGGCCATCGGAGAAACTGCCTACTGTCAGATTATGGCAGCCCTCGAGCTGGGCAAACGCCTGGCCGGCCAGACAAAGGTTGATGCAAGGCCGGCTCGCAAGATCGCCAGCACCTCCGATGCCCTTGCCTTCTGTAAAGACCGCTTTGCGAGGTTAGCGCACGAGGCGAGTCGTGAGGAATTCCATGTGGTGTTACTGGATGAAAAGCATCACGTCATCAAGACGGAACAGATCACGGTCGGCCTCTCGAACAAGAGCTTGGCGCACCCTCGTGAGGTATTGAAGCCTGCGATCCGGGAATCGGCGTCCGCCCTCATTCTGGTCCACAACCATCCCAGCGGGGATCCGACACCCAGTCAGGACGATAAAACTATAACCAAAGAGCTCAAAACGGCTGCCGATACGCTCGGCATTCGAATCCTCGATCACATCATCCTGGCGAAGGATACGATACTCAGCATAATTGATGAAAGGATGCTATAATCCCTCAATACCAGGGAGCTTCCATGGAAGATGCCACTATCAGTGAGGCGGAGACCAGAAAGAGATTCATAGACAAGGCCCTTGAGAAAGCGGGATGGGGTCCCATTGTGCGATTTCGGGAGAACAACCGCTACATTCACGGCTCTGTCGAGGAATACCCCACTCAAAAAGGTCCTGCCGACTACATCCTATTCCATGATGGAAAGGCCCTGGCCTGTGTCGAGGGAAAAAAAGTCTCAATAGGGCCGCAGAACGTCCTTCAACAGGCGAAACGATATGCCCGGGGCTTTCCACCCGGGGATTGCTCCCTCAGTCCCTTTGGCGAGTATCGGATACCCTTTGTCTACTCCACCAACGGGATAACGGTCTGGTTTCAGGATCTGAGAAATCCTTTGAATCTCTCACGGCAGGTAAGCGCCTTTCACAGCCCCAAGGCACTCGATGAGATGTTGGCCAAGGACGACTCAGCCGCCAGGGATTGGCTCCTAAAAAACAAGACAGACGATAGATCCATGTGGCCTTTTCAGATCGAGGCCGTCGCGGCCATTGAAAAGGCCCTCTTTGATGGCTACCGGGATATGCTCGTGGCCATGGCCACGGGAACAGGAAAGACCTTTACCATGGCCAATCTCATCTACCGGTTGATGGAGTCCGGTTTCGCCAAACGCATCCTGTTCCTCGTGGATCGGAGGGCGCTGGCTGCCCAGGCGCTTACTACCATGGCAAGCTTTGAGGCAAAACCGGGCCTGAAGTTCGATCATATTTACGAGGTTTACAGCCAGAAGATTCAGAAGGAGGATCTGGACGAGAACACCAGGTTTGACTTCAAGCAAATGCCCGCAGAGTATCTCACAAACCCCAGCAGCAGGGATGCCTTTGTGTATGTCTCCACCATCCAGCGTATGCGGATCAACCTGTTCGGCGATGAAGGGATGTTTCGCTCCTCATCAGGGGATCAGGATGACGATGCCGATGCCCGAAAAATAGACATCCCCATCCATGCATTCGACGTGATCATTGCCGATGAATGCCACCGGGGATACACGGCCCAGGAGGAGAGCAAGTGGCGCGAGGTCCTTACCCATTTCGATGGGATCAAGATCGGCCTTACGGCCACGCCTGCGGCGCATACCATAAAGAACTGGCGGACATTATTTCCATCATACGGCATGCGGCCATGGGGAGCGAATTGCTCACCGCTGAGCAGCGGGTCGCCAAGGCCATGATGAAGGTCAAATCCGACCGTGCCTTTACCCAGGAACAGGAGAGATGGCTTGAGCTGATCCAGAGACACCTCACCCAGAACCTACTTATAGAAAAGAATGACGTGGATTCTTTACCAATCTTCACACGCTAAGGTGTATCATGGGGTAAGCTCAACCTGGTTTTTCATAATGAATTGGAGACCATCATTCATGAAATAAATCAAGCCATTGCAGCATAATTATATAAACCATCATTTACACAAGAGACGGAATATAATAGTTTCTACATCAAGTATGGCGAGATATAAGGGAGATTGAATCAATTTTACAAATCCACTTTCTGTTCTTATCAAGGCTCAATATCGAGGAAAGGTTTATCATTGTAGTGGAATAATGCATGAAATCCTTAAATCACGAACTCATTCAACGGCAACCGATTACACAAAATATTCTGCAAACCATTCGAAGAATTGCGGAATATAAGGGCAAGCAGGATCTATACAAAGAACAATCGCCGCAACTTCTAGAAACCTTACGGCAGGCTGCGATTATTCAAAGCACGGAATCATCAAACCGATTAGAAGGGATCACCGCTCCCTTGGAGCGCATTAGGGATTTGGTTGCACAGAAGACAACACCTCGGAATCGCTCCGAGCAGGAAATTGCCGGTTACCGGGATGTCCTTAATACGATCCATGCTAACCATGCCGACATCCCTTTCACCACCGGCATTGTCTTGCAGTTCCATCGAGACCTTTATCAGTTCAATCCCGGGCAGGGAGGCAAGTGGAAACCTGTGGATAATGAGATTACAGAAATCCAATCCAATGGAACAAAGGTTGTCCGTTTTTATCCGGTTCCTGCTCACATGACTCCGGATGCCATGGAGACACTGCATAAACAATTTGCTGAACTCTGGCAGACTGGGGAGATCGAACCTCTTCTTCTCATTTCAACCTATATTCTTGATTTCCTCTGCATCCATCCTTTTCTCGACGGAAACGGCCGTATGGCCAGACTCCTAACCCTCCTTTTGCTTTACAAAGCCGGCTACGAGGTGGTTCGCTATATCAGCCTGGAACAGATGGTCGAGCAGACGAAAGAGAGCTACTATGACACGCTTTATATTTCTTCCCAGGGTTGGCATGAGGCCGAGCATGCTATCCTGCCTTGGTGGGAATATTTTCTCGGAGTCATGCTGTTTGGCGCATATCAGGAGTTTGAGCGGCGTGTAGGATTGGTTACCACCTCACGCGGTGCGAAACGAGAAATGATTTTAGATACGGTTAATCGTCTCCCGCGGCAATTCCAAATTGGTGATATAGAACGGGCCTGTCCAGGCATAAGCCGGCCAACAATTAATAGGGCACTAAAAGAACTCAGAGATCAAGGGAAAATTACATGCATCAAACCCGGAAGGGATGCGAGATGGGAAAAAAGATGATCATGATACTTTTAACGTTATCATACAAAATTTTATGATCATTATTTTTGACAAACTCGTAAAAAGACTTTCTACCCGTCATTGCGAGGAGCGGAGCGACGTGGCAATCTCGTTGTAATAATAGAGATTGCTTCGCTCCCGCCCGCCTCGCCTTGCAAACTCGCATGCCGGGCAGGTCGCTCGCAATGACACCAATGTTGGCTTTTTACAAAACCATCATTCTTAATAGGTAAAATATATAAATATTAGGTATTGAAGAGACACTCCTTACCTAAATAATTTTTTAGCATACTTAACCAGAAAACATGATCATGACAACATTAACATGATCATGGAACAACGTCATGATCATGTTTTATAGGTACGATCTTCGTGGGGTAGGTGGACATTGTAAGGAGGTAAACAGTACATGACCGACATCGTAGGCAAACTCTGTGACTTACGGGACGTAGTTGACTATGTTGAATAACTCAAAGCATCCATTCAATGAAAGAGCAATGAATAGGTGCTTCACATTTACATATTCTGTAACGGGAAACGGAATGGCTTGCGCTCTTGGTGAACGTGCTGAGCGTTCCTTGAACTACAAAATGAAGGGCCAAATAAGCTCAAAGCTGATAGCTCAAAGCTCAAAGCACGGATAGGGTCTAAGGCGCAAGGGAAGAAAAGGAACTGGGGAATCCGCCATAAGTACGGCGGACAAGCCGGTGAAGCGCTTGCCCGCCTCCGGCGGGGAGAAGCGCGGAGCCACAAAGCAGGAAGATTAAACCATGATTGGCAGGAATCGCCTGAGCGAGAAACAACACCCTGACAACAGTTCGGGCATGATGGCCGAGAGCACGGCCGGAGATGCGGGGCGCTCGCCCGCAGTGTAATACGTTCAATCCTCCGGCTTTACCTGAGGTGCACGATCGGCCTTCCGGATTCCGAGCGCATCCGTGCCGATAATTATCTTCTGTATATTCGAAGAACCGTCCAGTATTTGATGCATCTTGGCATCACGCAAGAGCCTGCCGATAGGATATTGTCCGGAGCACCCATAGGCCCCCATGATCTTGAAGGCCTCATCAGCGACCCTTGACGCAGCTTCTGAAGCAAAATACTTGGCTATCGAGATCTCACGGGTATTGTTCAGGATTCCTTTGTCTCGCTGGGAAGCAGCCCTCAAGGTGAGCAGCCTCGCAGCTTCAGTATCTGCTACTATTCTGGCCACTGCCTCTTGCACCATCTGAAACCGGCTAATCGTTTTCTCGAATTGCCGGCGCTGCTTAGCATAGTGAACAGCCTCATCAATGAGGGCTTGACAGTTGCCGACCGCCCGTGCCGCTGCAGTGAGGCGAATGTTATCCAGGCAGTGCATCAATATTTTGAAGCCTTGTCCCGGATTGCCGAGCAGGTTATCGGTCGGAACTCGTACATTGTCAAAATAAATCTCCGCTGTGGGAGCGGAACGCCATCCCAGTTTTTCTTGATCGGGAGAACAGGAGATCCCCGCTGAATGCATGTCCACTATGAACGCGGACATACCATAGTATTTTCGCTCAGGTTCCGTATAGGCAAATACTACGCCCAGATCCGCCACGTGAGCATAGCTGATCCACGTTTTGCTTCCACGCAATACGTAGCTGCCTCCGTCTACGGCCGCTGTGGTCGCCATGGCCGCTGCGTCGCTTCCGGCGTCAGGTTCAGAGATTGCAAAACAGCCGAGCTGTTCAGCTCCAACCAGCTTGGGTATGTAGTGCATCTTTTGCTCCTCTGAGCCGTAGTCATACATGGTCCTGGCTGTCCCCATCGTCTGGGTGTTCAAAGATACGGCCACTGAACAGCTTGCCCGCGCGATTTCCTCAGTGACAATGCTATGGGCGACGAACCCCATGCCGTTGCCGCCATAGTTTTCCGGGATAGGACAACCAAAAAATCCCAGGCCGCCCATCTTGACAATGATCTCGCGCTGGAATCTGCGGCTCCGTTCATCAACGGCCGCTATGGGAATAATCTCCTTTTCAGCAAACTCTCGAACCGCAGCGCGCAGCAGTCTGTAGTCTCTATCGGCTCCATCATCCATCATAAATTCTCCCTTCTAACGAGGTAATTGAACCTGAACACCCATGACCTCTGAACACGGCAGGGTTCAAAGGCTTTGCCATGGGTACGACTCATAGATGCTCCAATCATCCACTACTCCATTGCTCCATGCGAATAAGGAATGGCTCATAGCGAAAATATGGCATGGGTGAAGGCGAGAGCAGGAATAAGGCCAGAGCGAAAAACTCAACGTTAACCTTTGCCCTCCTGCTTCACGTGAAATGGGGGGCGTTACGTTCTCTGGGTTTTCTATGGTTTCAGTCCTAAAGACCTAGCCGCCTTTCCTCCTGCAATAACGCCGGACATCACACAGGGCATAATTCCGCCGCCGATCGTGCCGGCACCAGCCAGGAACAGCCCTTCGATGCCGGCGCCAAACGAGCTGAACCTGCCGGGGCCTACTTGATCAGGGGTCTGTTCCGGGCCGTAGCATCCCCCTCGGACGGCGTTCACCCAATACTCATTGGTAAGAGGAGTAGCATATTCAACAAAATCGAGATGTCCAGACAGGTTGGGGATATATCGTTCCGCGGCCTTTACAAGGTCCTTTCCAATCTTTTCCTTCAAAGCCCTGTACTCATCACCCCGCTTCAGAGAGGGATAATCGGCCCATTTTTCAAAAACATGGTAGCTGACAGGGGTGACGATTTCAAGCGTATGACGACCCAGGGGAGCATGTCCTCCCTCCGGATCCTTCACCGATGGGCTTGTGATAAAGTAGCCCAGTATTTTCTCTGGGAGCGTCGAGCTACCGAGGGCCTCATGGATTCTGTTCATATCAAACTGCTCGTAGTGGTGGATATTCGCACTGCTGATCCCCAGGGCCGGAAGATCGAGATCAGTGCCGATAAAGGCATAGAAGGCCCCTATTGATGGCCGCAAGAGCCGCACCTTTTTTTGGATTTTGGGAGGCACGATTTGGGGATCGCACAATTTCCCAAGGGTGAGAACCGGATCGGCATCGCTTATCACAACCAGCGACGTGTATTTCGCTCCTGCTTCGGTCTCAACCTGGAACTCATTTCCTCGTTTCTCTATCCTTACCACCCGTGAACTGCTCTTCATCTCCGCACCACTGCTTTTCAGGGCATCCAGAAACGCATCTCGAAATGCGCCACTGCTGCCTTTCGGATAGTATGCTCCATCCAGGTAATGGTTCAGCACGCCCAGGGAAATGATGACCGATGCCCTTGCCGGAGGCAAGCCGTAGTCGCCACAATGGGCACTCAATACCGCCTGGAGGCGCCTGTCCGAGGTGACCTCGTCAAGGAGCTTCTGGTAGGGTATGCGAGCGTACTTCATCATTGAAGGGTTCTTCAGGAGAAACCCCAGCATGCTCAAAAAGCCCCCCTGGAGTGAGGTGGAGGCATCCATTGCCTTCAGGATTTTCTCAAAGATATCGAAGAATTTGTGTATGCCCCGCTCTTCTTTCGGAAAATCCCTCAGAAGCAGTTCCCCGAACCGTTCCTTCCCCTTGCAGAGCCGGAATTCATAGTCAGGAAAGAGGTAGCGGTCAAACCCATCCGGATCGAGTTCGATAAAGCTCACCGTATCGCTTATGCCCAGCGTATCCAGCATCCTTCGGAAGCGTTCTCCTTTACCCAATTCACCGAGATAGTGGAGTCCTGTGTCAAAGGTATAGGATCCTCTCTTAAAAGGGTTCAGAAACCCGCCAAAAGAGGGCATGGCCTCAAGAAGCAATACAGAGGATCCACTCCGGGTGAGCGTCAGGGCCGCTGAAAGCCCGCCTGCGCCGCTGCCGATCACTATGGCCTGATAGTCGGTCATGATATTCTCCATCTCCTGGTGATTTCGGTGCAGAAAACCAGCAAAGCTCTGCAGAGAGGTCTGCGGCAATCGTCGGCTACGCAATAGGTTACGGTGCCCCAGCCAGCTAAAACTTCACGCTCTTCACGAGCTCCTCATACTCCTTGAGCTCCTCCTGACTGAGCTTTTTTCGAAAGAGATCCTTGTTGACGAGGATAGGGATCTTCCTGTTCAGGGCGAGCGCCACCGCATCGCTGGGTCTGCTGTCTATGGCATGTTGTTCACCGTCTGCTTTGATGATCACACGGGCGTAAAAGGTTTCCTGACGCATTTCATAGATCTCAATCCTCATGAACTCCAGGTGGAGCTTTTCCAAGATGCCCAGATAGAGATCATG
>CAYPNL010000048.1:0-2279 GCA_964412045.1 uncultured Desulfobacteraceae bacterium | reverse complement strand
CTCCTGCCGCAGGACTTCTATCCCATAAGAAATATACTTTCGATCAGGAGCGTTTTCATCTGGGGTGGGCCGACAATATTTCAAGGCATTGGAGAGGAGATTTGCAAAGACTTGAGCAGTGAGACCGAGATCTATGAAGATCGTCAACTCCTCATGAGAAGGAAGGAATGCCGGTTCAATGATCTCAATCCCCTTATCCGCCAATCTCTTCCTGTAGTGCTCGAGCTCCGGCAGGAATATATCGGTAAGAAGATGATAGGATCGTCTCTTGAGCACATAGCCGCCTGATTTAAAGTGTTCCCTTCTGAAGAGCGTTTCGATGAAGAGGCTTATATGATTAAAGTGATTTTTAAAATCCTCGATCTTACTCTCCATGTCCTTGTGGATGCGCTTGAGTTCATGGGCGGCGCTCAGCATCTCGTTTCCCTTGATATGGTCACGGTCATCGGTTATGGAAAGGGCGGAGTTCAGCTTGTCTAAGGCGGCGAGATGTTTTTGGAGCGTTTTGTTCATATGGATCAAAAACGCCTTGTAATACAGGTTCGGCGTAATCACATTGTGTTCGATATCGGAGACCAGCTCATTGATGAAGCGTATATGTTCTATGTTCTGTTCAAGGGCGAGCTTATTGTGCATATTATAGCCGACCCTGTTGGCGTATTTTTGGAAGAAGAGCAGCTCGTGTTCGCTCAGCCTCTTTACAGGATATATCTCGAGCATACCGATTATCTGGTTCTCGAGAAATACGGGCACGTTGTGTGCAAAGGCCTTTTTACCAATGATGGGAAAGAAAAAGGAGGAATTAACCCTGTAGGGACTCTCTTGAATGACCACATCCGCCCTGGCTGAAACGGGAGGATCAAGGAGGCCCTCTGCTGTGCAGCACTGGAGCATCAGGGTTTCATCTTCATGCCTGACCGAGTAAATGCACGCCTCATAATGAAAAAAGTAGTGTACTACCGAAACAGCAATCCGATAAAGACTGGTAATGCTTGCGAATTCCTGGGCCAGATCGAAGAAGGCAAAGATCGCCATGGTCTCCTTTGCCTTAAATCGGTAGGTGGTGTAATCCTCCTCCTTCTTCTTCAGGAGATCGAAGTCCTGATCGAGATCGTGATTCATGGGCAATCCGTTAAAATCTTTAGCCAAAAATATTGAGTTTTTTCATTGGAGACCTTCTTATAAGAGGCTTCGTCAAAAACGGATAGGGCTGCAATAGAGATGCAAGTTTCAGCGCGAATTTTTTTATATTATCAAACTGAACCTATAATGGAAAGCGAAACTTTTCGATAAGAAGGATCGGAAGATGTCTCAGGCAAGGGTCTCTTTCAGTATTGGCTCGTACTGATCTGCTAATTTTAACCCTATCCTGTTCTGGGTGGATACGATCTCCTCAAGGATACTGTCGTTGATAAGAGGATTGATCAAGATAGCCCGTAACACCACGATCCTCTGGTATTGATACTGCGTAGATTCAATGGCAGTTCGAGAAACAAAGGTAGTATCATCCAGCCGGATTGATTTCTGCAACTGTATATTGAGCTCATTGAGGATCCGGTTAGTTTTTCTAACCTTGTTTCTCGCCTCGTCCCGTGCTATCCTGTCTGAGAATGGCTTTGATGCTTCTATCAAATCATGCATCGTTTCTCTCATGAAGTGCGGAACAAAGCGGTAGTTTATGATAAAGAGTTCGGGATCATTCAGTATCTCAAAGTTACCGGAATTCTCCAATATCCTCCTAAAGGTCAACATCGCCTCACGAGCCTGCTCGAAGAGCAGTCTATAGCCATCCTTACCCAAGATCTTCAAGGCAGCCCAAGGTTTTAAACAGGCAAAGGGTCTCGATCCCTCAATGGTGAAACGTCCTGTATCTACGCTTTCCCGACGATTGACGTACTGGGAGACCTGCTTTAGGTTGTTTAGGTCCCTCTCATTGCGGAACACAATGATGCTCATGGTCATTGGACAGTAGGCCAACTTGTGGAAATCCAACGACACCGAATCGGCAGCTTCTATGCCTCGAAACAGCGATCTATATTCATCGATTATCAGGGCTGAGCCTCCCCAGGAGGCATCGACATGGAAGAAAGCGCCCTCCTGCCTGGCAATATCGCCAAGCTCTGTGAGATCGTCTATATTACCGGTCTCGGTGGTACCTGCAATACCTACTATGGCCATGATTTTTGTCCTTGCGTCTGTTCTCCGGTCATTTCTTTTTATGGCACGTATCGTCCTCCTGAGCCTATTGATGTCGATTCGGTTGTGGGTATCTACAGGTA
>CAYPNL010000047.1:0-2484 GCA_964412045.1 uncultured Desulfobacteraceae bacterium | reverse complement strand
CTATTTTCCCTATATTATCTTCCCGGCAAAGAGGAAAAGGCAGACCGGTTTTTTGCCGCCGAGCATTGGATACTCCGAGAGAAACGGCATGGACTTCGAACTTCCCTTCTTCTGGGCTCTATCCCAACAGACCGATGCTACCCTGTACGAGCGGTACCTGTCTGAGAGGGGTGTCAAGCATGGCCTGGAGTTTCGGTTCATAACGGGGTCTGATTCAAAGGGTTCATTCCTCTATGATACCATTTCCGACATGAGGGAGAAGAAGGACATGTACAGCAAGGATGACCTTGCAATCAGTCCGTATCCGCGTACCAACCAAAAACGGTATTGGTTCAGAGGTCGGGCTGATCAGAGGTTGCCCTTTGGCATAGTCAGCAGGCTCGATGTGGATTTCGTAAGCGATTACGATTACCTGAGGGAATTTCAAAGGCCCGGGCTGGGAGTCGAGTATAGAGCGCGGCTGGATGAGGAAACGGGAAGGCCTCTGGAAGAGATTCAGTCCCCGACCAGGCGGTCGGCACTGAGGATTAGCAGAGATTTCCAGGATTTCTCCGTGCAGGCATTGAGCAGTTACTACCAGAGACCAGAGAGGCCGGAACAGGACACAACCCCCCAGCCTTTGGCGGAACTGGACCTCGCAGTTCTTCCGAGGAAGTTGCCGGGACTCCCGATCTACTTTTCCATGGAATCGGATTACGGCGCCATATATCGGGAGACCGGTTACAAGGGGCAGAGATGGGCCCTCGCTCCCTCAATAAGCTGCCCCCTGTGGCCTGTTCCCTACCTCGAGATTATCCCCTCGATCAAGTATCTCATTGCCACGCAATGGATTGAGGGAAACGAGGAGCCGAGGGCCAAACAGACAAAGGACGCCTACGAGCTGGGTGTGGCGATTTCCACAATACTGGAGAGGATATTCGATGTAGAGAGCGGAACCGGCACCAGGGTAAAGCATAAGTTTCAGCCTGTGCTCTCATACAACCTTCGGCCATACCCGGAACAAGGGGGATTCAGCCCGTGGTTTGAATCGGTAGATACCCTGGGCAGGCTCAATTCGATTTCCCTGTCCTTTCAGAATTACTTCGATTCATGCAGGGAGGACAAGGAAGGAAGGCGGTCTTACTCAGAAAGTGCGAATTTGACCATCACGCAGGCCTATGACCTTGATGAGGCGATGGAGGATAAACCGCCCGGCGTGGAGAGAAAGCCCTATGATCCCTTGGAAGCAACCCTGAGACTTACCCCTTATCCAGCCCTCGATCTATCCGCAAGCGCGAATTACGATCACTACGAGGAGCATCTCTCAACCGGGAGCGTTGGCTTGGACCTTATGGTAACCAGAGGCGGAGCAAGGATGGATAGCTATTCGATCGATTATGTATATTCCAGGGATACCACCAAGCAGTTGAACTATGAGATCGCCATACACCTTTTCCACGGCCTATCCGTTGGGGCAATAGGGATGCGGGATCTAACAGAAAAACATGACATCGAGGATAGCTATTGGATAGAGTACCAGTCGCAATGTTGGGGCGTACGGCTTTTCTATGAAAATCTCGATGAGGACAGGAGGCTGATGCTCAAGTTCTCGCTTTTGGGATTCGGAGAGTAGGGGCCTTTATGATGGAGCAGGGGGAGTTCGAGGAAGGAGTTCTTGCTTTGGCCTGAGATACCATAGGAGGATGCCGAGGATACCCGTTATAATGGAGAGAATTTGGCCCATGGTCACCACGGAGAAGAGGAATCCAAGCTGTGGGTCTGGCTCTCTGAAGAATTCGACGAAGAACCGGAACATGCTGTAGAGGAAAAGGAATAGACAGAAAAGGGTTCCTTTCCTGAGGGGGCGATCCTTTACCCACCACAGGATCATGAAAAGGAGGACACCCTCGAGGAGACATTCGTAGAGTTGTGCAGGATGCCTGGGGAGAGCTCCGGCCGAAGGGAATACCATTGCCCAGGGAAGGGTGCTGACTCTGCCGTAAAGCTCTGCGTTGAAAAAATTGCCGAGCCTTCCGAGGCCAAGCCCTATAGGGGCAGTGACAGCAATGAGGTCGGCAAATTGCCAGAAGCTGAATCCATGTCTCTTCACGAAGATGAGCCCAGCAATCACTACGCCTACCAGGCCTCCGTGAAAGGACATTCCTCCTTCCCAGATAGCGAATACCTTGAGCGGGTGGTCGAGATAGAAAGGGAAATTGTAAGCGATACAGTAACCGATGCGAGCTCCCGCTATCAGACCGAGCACCAGATACAGGAAGAAGTCATTGAGGACGTCGGTGTGAATACCGAGTTTTCTTTTCTTGATCTGATACCGTACCAAGAGGTAAGAGGCCATGAAGCCGAGGATGTACATGACGCCGTACCAGCGTATGTGAAGAGGACCGATGGCGACTATGGTTGGATCGAGGTTTGGATAACTCAGCATTGACCTTCCTTCTATGGCACGATACCATAAGGGCAATGAGAAACAAAGATCAAATAGCC
>CAYPNL010000046.1:0-2177 GCA_964412045.1 uncultured Desulfobacteraceae bacterium | reverse complement strand
AAGAAGCCCTTCAGGTGAGAGCGACAAGCCCCTATCTGCCCCACCGTCGCGTATCACCCACACAGCCTATAGGGTGTGACATCCTTTTTTTGTTTCCCTTGCCTTTTGAGCGTTGTATCGATATTCTCTCTACTATCCAGTAGTTGAAGGGTCATCAAACACATGGCTCTGGTTTTTTAAAATCAATTACGTTATCTTTGCTCATGCTATGTGTATCCTTTCTTATTAGATGTTTTTGTTTCCCAGATCTTTAAACATCCCGGGAGGATAGACCGCCTAACCTCTCAAACAGAACTTTTGGGCATACGGATATCTACCACTTTTTTAAAGGAGGATACCTCATGAAAAAATGGATCCTTATAGGTGCAGGGGCAGTCATAGTAGTCATTATCATTGTCGTGGTTGTGGGACTCTCGAACCTTGGCCCCATCATAAAGAATGTGGTCAACACATACGGCCCTGAAATGACTCAAACAGAGGTACGGCTCAAGGATGTGGACATCTCAATATTTTCTGGGGAGGCTAAGCTCAAGAACTTCTATCTGGGGAACCCCAAGGGATTCAACTCTCCGCAAGCCATGCGCGTGGGATTCGTCTATGTGGACGTGGATGAGAAATCCGTGACTGGAGACACCATTATCATTGAGAGGATCGAGGTGGTTGGTCCTGAAATTACCTACGAGAAGATTCATGGCACCGACAATTTCCAGACTATTTTAAACAATGTGAAAGGGAGTGCAAGTGCGGGAGAGCCTTCAAAAACGAAGCCTGGAAAAGAAGGCGAGCGCAAAAAACTCCTGATCAAGGACTTCATTGTGAGGGAAGGAAAGGTTAACCTCGCTGTGTCCATGGTTGGTGGGAAGACCATAAGTGTGTCCCTGCCCGATATTCACCTCAAGGACGTTGGTAAGGAAAAGGGTGGGGCTTCCTCAGCCGAGGTATTTGAGAAAGTATTCGCGGCACTGCACAAACAGATCACTTCCCCTGGCCTAACCGATATGCTGAACAAAGAACTTGAGAACCTAGGTACGAGTCTTGAGGCAGTGATCGGGGAAACCAAGAAACAGCTGGAGAGTCTGGGAACCGGTGATAAAAAGAATATGGGGACAGTTACTGATAAGGTAAAAGAATTATTCGATAAATAGAGAAGTAGACCCTGTTTTTCGTTCTGGAGAAAAGCCACCTTATGGACCCCTGAATCTCCTCTTCTAAAACAATTTAAGCCCAGGGGCGAACCCCAATATATGGTAATGATCTTGATTTGACAGAGCGGTGGTATATTCGTATCAGATCAATTCTCTCAGAGAGGCAAGGCTCTTCAGCTCTATTTATTTTAATTGTTAGAGATCCCGTGAGCTTCTCTGCTACATCTCTTGACTCACCCTCACGGAAATAGATGAGCCTCGACGTGAATCCCTTCGGAAATTCCGCAGAGCGTCTGAATCGGTTTGTTGCCTCCATCAGGTGGGCATCCCCACTTTTGGTTTCAATGAGTAGATGTAAAAACGAGCTAATTGCTATCAACACAATCCGCCGATAATCCGCATGAAGCGTTCACCATATAATCACTCATCAGGAGTGATTCTGTCCCTCAAGGATGTCGATTCATGGATCGAACCACAGACTCATCTTTTCCTTTGGAACCAAGCAGACCTGAGATCTCCACTTGAAACCTGAAGATATCAGCCACCTCAAAACCCTGTGATCTGTCTGCCAACTGATAAATCCCTGCTATTTTATGTTTGATTCTGTCATCTTACATGAAATCAGGCGAATACTGGATGTAGCCTTTGGCACGTATGGTCGAAAACCCACCTAGAGCGGCCAGCCATGATATCTCGTAGGTTTCTAAAAATGCCCTTCACTTCTCGACTGTGAAGGAGTATTGGAAAGGTTAAGTTTGAATGAGGCGCAGGAACCAGGTCATATATGCTTAGATCTTTCGCGTATCGACAAAATCGGTAATGCCGAGGGTATTATGATTCAGGTAGTATCAAACAAATCGATAAAAATGCATCGTCATGGCGCCTTTCAATACTAGCATTCAGAAAACCTCGGGCCTTTATCTTATGGCAGGACTGCAGAAAAAGCCACATCAATACTTTTGATAGAGCTCAGCAACTCCAGAAATACTTTTATGGAATATAGATCTCTAGTTCACCCTCCTTATCCTCATA
>CAYPNL010000045.1:0-5120 GCA_964412045.1 uncultured Desulfobacteraceae bacterium | reverse complement strand
CATCTATCCGGTTGGGGTTATCTCCGGTGAATTAGATTATCCCTCGGTAGATGAGATTAAGCATGCCCTGAATGAACTATCCTCGTCTTCATGGGTTATCGATGCCACCGGTGAAGCAATGAAACTGGGCAACCCTGTTTTAGGAAACATTATCATGATAGGCGCCGTATCTGGGATGAGGGTAATCCCACTAGAGCGGGAGGATTTCGGTCAGGTGATTGCCGAGAGTCTTCCAGCGGAAAAGCAGGATTTGAATCTCCAGGCCTTTGATATTGGATCGGCTTTGCTGAGTAAAAGCTATTGAAATTTTAAGGCAAGATCCACAAGACAGATTCATGAAGACAATCTCGGTTCCATCACAACGCTGGTACAAAAACAGAGAGCGGGAGCTCACCTTCCCAGATCGA
The DNA here is from genome assembly GCA_964412045.1 of uncultured Desulfobacteraceae bacterium. Taxonomy (GTDB): domain Bacteria; phylum Desulfobacterota; class DSM-4660; order Desulfatiglandales; family B25-G16; genus B25-G16. Next base: position 4,713 of record CAYPNL010000045.1, on the reverse strand, counting down.
TGGGAGGTTGACTACCTCACGTCCCCCGGGTTTGACAAGCCCGGGCTCAGTCCCGATAAGGTCAAAGACAAGGTCGAGTACCCTGTTGCCGGTCCCACGCTTGAGGAGTTAGCTCGGGGCAAGAGCCGGGCTGTCATCGTCTTTGATGACATGACCAGGCCGACACCGGTGAAAACTGTTGCCCCTTTTATCCTTGACTCTCTTCACCGAGCTGGGATGAACAAAGGGCAGATTCGCTTTATCTGGGCCCTGGGAGCCCATGGTGCCTATGATATGATCAATGCCCGAAAGAAATTAGGAGGACAGATCGTAGAACAATACCCTATTTACAACCACGATCCCTTCCAGAACATCGTATGGGTAGGCCGGACTCCCACAGGGGTGGAATTCTGGTGTAACCGGGAGGTGATGGACTGTGATCTGAAAATCGGAGTTGGATGCATTAGTTCTCATATCCATGTAGGCTTTGGAGGAGGAGCAAAAATCATCTTACCGGGTGTTGCTGGTATCGAATCGATCAACCAGTTCCACAATCAATTGTACCGGGATCCTCGTCGCACCGGACTGGGGAATTTCGATGGCAATATCGTGAGGGCGGAGTGTGATGCTGCCGGGGATGCGGCTGGACTGGATTTCAAGATCGACTGTCTGATCAATCGCAGAGGCGAGATTACCAACCTTTATGCCGGGCCATTTAAGCAAACCCATGCAGCCGGAGCAGAGGAGGGCAGGGATCACTACGGCATACCCTATTCGACAGGCTATGATATTGCCGTGTGCAATGCCTATGGAAAGGCCAATGAGTCTTCCATCTCGCGTTACTTTGCCCGGATGGCCTTAAAGCCGGGCGCTGTGGGGACAGCTGTATTGATCTCCGATGCCCCGGAGGGGCAGGTCCCCCACTATGTGTTTCGCTCCTGGGGAAGCGATTATGGCGGTCGTCATTATCGTCAGAGGGCCAAGGGCTCCTTGGATTCATGGAATATGAAGAAACTGATAGTCTTTTCTCCCCACCCCGACCGCACCAGCCTCGATTGGTTCTGCCACCCCGAGGATGCTACCATAGCCAAGACCTGGAGCGAGGTCTTGTCCCTGCTGGAGCGGGATTATCCCAAGGAAGCGAGGGTAGCGGTCATCCAAGACGGGACCATGCAGTATATGAAATCAGCAGCCCAGTGATAGGCCCGCCCTGATCCACGGTAGTCTTTCTTTCCCCATCAATGAAATACCAATCCCCCACAGATATTCAAAGCCTGCCCGGTGATACCTCGGGCCTCGTCCGAGGCCAAGAAAACCGCCATGGCTGCTATCTCTTCCGGTTCGATAATTCGATGCTGCAAATTCCTGCTTGTTGCCTTTTCGATGACTTCTTCCTTAGGCGTACGGCTCATTTTTTCCATCTGTGCCACATATCCCTGGGGGCCTGAGAACATTTCCGTTTTCACATAAAAGGGACAGATAGCATTAACCGTGATTTTCGGATATCCCGTAAGGGCCACTTCACTGGCAACAGACTTTGTGAATCCCAGGAGACCATGCTTTGACGCGCTGTATGCGGTATTGAAAGGGACAGGGTTTTTCCCTGCTGTGGATGCTATATTGATGATGCGTCCTCTGCCTGTTTGCTCCATCATCGGCAAAAACGCCTTGGTACATAGATAGGCGCTAAAGAGGTTAGTGCGGATTACCTCCAGCCACGTATCGTCATCGTATTCCAGCAGCTTTGATCGGCGGGATATCCCCGCATTATTGACTAAGATGTCAATCCGGCCAAATTCATCTTGAACTGCTTTTGTTACATCTCGGACTTGCTGGGGGGATGACACATCGCAGGAGAATGGAACGGCGGTTCCGTTTTTCTGTTTTATTTCAGCGGCCACAGCTTCAAGCTGATCTCGCGAACGAGCCACAAGCCCCAGGGAAGCCCCTTCATCGGCAAAGGCGCAAGCAATACTCTTTCCTATACCCCTGCTGGCCCCGGTTACTACGGCTATTTTATTGGTCAGCCTCATGTAGGATTCACCTCCTCAAAAAAGATCTGGCCACGATGATTTTCTCGATCTCCTTCGTGCCCTCGTATATCTCCACGATTTTTGCATCTCTATAGATCCTCTGAATTTTATACTCATCGATGTATCCGTATCCGCCGTGCATCTGAAGTGCTTCATCGGCACACCTTACTGCTACCTCGCCGGAAAACCACTTGGCCATGGCAATAAGGCCATGATCCACGGTACCTCTGTCGACAAACCAGGCTGCTTTATAGTAAAGATTTCGGGCAGCCTCTATTTGAGTTGCCATCTCCGCGATCTTGAACTGATTAGCCTGAAAGGATGCCAAAGAGGAGCCAAATTGATGTCTCCTTGTAATGTGGGCCATGGCCTCTTCAAAGGCGGCACGAGCAAGACCCACTGCTTGCGCAGCTACCCGTATGCGGGATACGTTAAACTGATACATGATTTGTTTAAATCCCTCTCCCTCTTGCCCTATCATATGGGAGGCAGGAACCTCAAGCTCGGAAAAGGATATCTCAGCAGTATCATTGGCACGTATCCCCAACTTACCGTACAGTTTTCTGGCCTCAAAACCTTTCCTGTCGGTTTCAACCATAAAAAAGGAATGGCGTTTGTGCCTATCAGGATTATCCGGGTCAGTCAGGCAGAAGACGAGGAGATAGTTGGCGATGCTGCCGTTGGTGATAAACGTCTTGGAACCATTGATTCTATACCCATCGTCAACCCGGGCAGCCATGGTGACTGCACCAGCCACATCAGAGCCGGCATCAGGCTCGGTGATGGCGGTTCCCATAATGGCCTGACCGGTTGTAATGGGTGTTATATACCTTGTTTTCTGTTCCTCGGTGCCGTACTTATCAATGAGGTCACAGCCAAAGGCAACAGCCAAACATGCATTGGCCATACCTGCATCCACCGCCCAGAATTCCTCAGTGATAAGGCAGTTTTCCACCATACCCAGGCCGGCACCCCCATATTCCTCCTTCATGTGTACGGCTACGAACCCGAGCTCACAAGCCTTTTTCCATATAGTGGGATCAAATTTCTCCTCCCGATCGAATTCCTGGGCCCTATCTGGAAACTCACCCAGGGCAAATTCCCTGGCAGCGTTTTTTATATCCTCTTCCTCCTTGGAAAGGATAAAATCCATCTCCCTGTTCTCCTATTGGTAATGTGGTAGACTGCATTGTTGGTAACAAACAAAATAGGTGTATAAGTTTCCGGCATGAGCCCATGAAAGCAGAGGTATAATAGAATGGTTAGCGCAATATGGACCGAGCAATTATGATCTTTTCAATCTCCTTGGTTCCTTCATATATGTCAATTATCTTTGCATCTCGATAAAAACGTTCGATATCGTAGTCTCCCATATATCCATAGCCTCCGTGAATCTGTACTGCCTCCTCAGCAACACGCACACCCGTTTCTCCGGCAAGCCACTTGGCCATGGCGGTGAGGGTGTGGTCGGGCTTTCCCTGATCGGCCTTAAAGGCCGCCTGGTACACAAGATTGCGTGCTGCCTGTATGCGGGTGGCCATCTCAGCAATCTTAAACTGAATAGACTGAAAGGAACTCAAGGTTTGCCCGAATTGGGTCCGGGTCTTTGCATGGGCAATGGCCTTTTCCATGGCACCCTGCGCAATGCCGATGGCTTCCGCACCGACATGGATCCTGGTGATATTAAAAAACTCCATGAACTGGTAAAAACCCTTCCCTTCTTCGCCAATAAGGTTTTCCTGGGGCACACGAACATCCTTAAAATACAGCTCAGCGGTATCGGAAGCCCGTATTCCGAGCTTATGGGGGAGCTTAGTCGCCTCGAATCCTTTTCTGTCGCTTTCCACCAGGATGACACTGTGCCTTTTGTGTCGGGAAGGATTCTCCGGATCGGTGAGGCAGATAACATTAAAATAGCTGGCGACCGTGCCGTTGGTGATAAATATCTTGTTTCCGTTGATGATATACTCAGCCCCGTCTCGTTTTGCTTCAGTGGTAATAGCAGCCACATCACTTCCCGCGTCCGGCTCAGTGATGGCAGAGCCCATGATGGCTTCCCCTTTGGTGATTGGAGTAAGGTATTTTCTCTTTTGTTCCTCTGTGCCGTACAGTTCCACCATATCTGCCCCGAAGGTGGCCGAGATCAGCGCAGATCCCAGACCGGGGTCAACGCGCCAGAATTCCTCAGCAACGAGACATTTCTCCAGGTAGCCATATCCGCTTCCTCCGTATTCCTCGGGGAAATTAAGGCCTATAAAGCCGAGGTCAGCTGCTTTGGTGACCAGCTCGCGGGGATATTTTTCCTGCTGGTCATACTCTTGTGCAATCTCCGGGAATTCACCCTCGGCGAATTCCCGCGCTGCCTTTTTGATATCTTCTTGACTTTTGGTGAGGTTAAAGTCCATCTATCTACTCCTTGATGAAGGTTCAAGCCTATCGTAATACCTCATTCGCGATTACCAGTCGCTGCACCTCAGAGGTGCCCTCGGTAATCGTAAACAGACGCCCGTCCCGCCAATATCGCTGAATAGGGTATTCCATCATATATCCATAACCGCCGTGAATCTGCATGGAATGACCGAGGATCGTCTGAAGGGTTTCCGCACAGAATAATTTGACCATCGAAGATTCTTTTCTTACCTTTTTTCCTTGATCGTACATCCAGGCTACGCGGTAGGTATAAATACGCATGATATCGATA
>CAYPNL010000044.1:0-2503 GCA_964412045.1 uncultured Desulfobacteraceae bacterium | reverse complement strand
GGTCGCCGGTTCAAGCCCGGTTTCCCGCTCTATGAATAGGCGGCATAGCCAAGTGGCTAAGGCAGCGGTCTGCAAAACCGTTTTACACCGGTTCGAATCCGGTTGCCGCCTCCAGAGCCTAATCTGTTACTATTCCACAGTATTGCTATGGGATCAAAAACAGCCACAATACTCTTTCTTCCCGGAGATTCAAACAAGGTAAGGAAGATCAAGGTTTCCTTGGGTTTTATTCGCCTTCTCCTCAGCATCTTCGTTTTGATAAGTATAGGGGTCTGTTTGCTTGTGAATGACTACACAAAGATAAAAATCAAGACCTCACAACTAGAGAGCCTGAAAAAGGAGAACAATACTCAAAGGATTCAAATCATTGACCTATGCAAAAAGATTACTGCTATCAATCAACAAATGGCCCAGATTCAGGAATTCGATCATAAGCTACGGATTATGACAAACCTCAATCCTGCGGACGAACAGGAACAATTCTTTGGGCTCGGAGGGTCAAACCTCAATACCCTCACATCGGATTATCGCCTTGATGAGGTCGACAAGGAACTCATCTCCCAGACGCATACATCCCTTGAAAATCTCGAAACGGAAATCGCGGTAACCTCTCGATCCCAAGTGGAGTTAAGCAATTTTTTACGAGAACAGAAATCCATTCTGGCCTGTACCCCCTCGATACGGCCAACGAATGGCTGGATTTCTTCGGGATTTGGTTACAGGAAATCCCCCTTTACCAATCAAAGGGAATTTCATAAGGGGCTTGACATTGCAACCAGGATCGGTACACCGATAGTTGCCCCCGCAGATGGATTTGTGGTCTTTTCTGGTAGGGAAGGCAACTTTGGAAAGATGATCGCAATTAATCACGGATATAACCTCCTGACGAGGTATGGCCATCTCCATAAGTTAGGTGTGCGCAAGGGGCAATCGGTGAAGAGGGGGCAGGTGATCGGAGAGGTTGGAAACACCGGAAGATGCACCGGCCCGCACCTTCACTATGAGGTGCTCCTCAATGGCGTCCCGGTAGACCCCCTCCGTTATATCCTGAACTAACCCAACATCAGACTTCCGCTCGATATGTGTTACTCTAGCCAAGAGACAATACCCTTACTTGACGCTTGAATTTTTGTCTATAAAGGTTTAATCAGAAAAAGAGTTGAAGAAGGAAATTGCTGGTATGCTTGCGCGTGTACTGAAAACGTTTATTGGAAGCAAAAACGAACGAGAGCTGAAAAAACTTGCCCCACTCGTTACGAAAATCAATGAGCTGGAGGTATACTGTAAAAGCCTGGCTGATAACCAACTAAGGGGCAAGACAGGGGAATTCAAGGAAAGGATCGCACGGGGCGAGAGTCTCGATGAAATCCTTCCGGAGGTCTATGCCGTGGTGCGAGAGGCTTCATTGAGGGCTCTCGGAATGAGGCACTTCGATGTCCAACTCCTCGGAGGCGTAGCGCTCCACCAGGGTAAAATTGCGGAAATGAAGACCGGCGAAGGAAAAACTTTGGCCGCCACCCTGCCCCTCTATCTCAATGCCCTCATGGGGAAGGGAAGCCACCTCGTGACCGTGAATGACTATCTTGCTAAGAGGGATGCAGAATGGATGGGAGGGATCTATCACTTCTTGGGGATGTCGGTGGGGGTTATTGTGCACGGCATGGATGACCGGGAAAGGAAGCTCGCTTACAGCGCCGATATCACCTATGGCACCAATAATGAATTCGGTTTTGACTACCTCAGGGATAACATGAAGCTTTCAATAGATGACTGCGTGCAAAGGGATCTCTTCTACGTCATTGTTGACGAGGTGGACAGTATTCTCATCGATGAAGCAAGAACCCCCCTCATCATCTCAGGACCTGTCGAACATAGCGAAGACGTTTTTTATTCCTTGCTCAAGCCCATGATCCTGAAACTCAAGGAGCAACAGGACAGGATGCTCAGAACTATCCTTAACAGGGCTGAGACGCGGATGAAGGAGGATAACCTTGATGATGATACGATAGAACTTCTCCTTCAGGTGAAGAGGGGAAGCCCAAAGAATCAACAATTTCTCGGTCTCATAGCAAACGATCCAGGATTAAAGAAAAGGATCGACAGGATGGAGTCATTTCTCTCATCCCAAAAGGCCCTCTATGCACTAGACGAGGAGCTCTATTGTGTTATCGAGGAACAAAATCATAGCGCAACACTAACGGACAAGGGCCTTAGGCTATTGTCCGGAGATCAACCAGATGCCTTCGTGATACCCGACCTGGGCCAAGGGATGCATGATATAGAGAATGACCCCCATTTAAATTTCAAAGAAAAGAAAAGGAAGATACGGGACCTGGAGGAACTATACAGGGAATCATCGGATAGAATGCATGCCTCCCAACAACTCATCAAGGCATACTGGCTTTTCAATAAGGATGTGGATTACGTGGTCAAGGATGGACAGATTATCATCGTTGATGAGTTCACCGGCAGGCTCATGCCTGGCAGAAGGTGGAGCGATGGC